>NZ_CAXBDC010000062.1:0-27876 GCF_963974195.1 uncultured Nisaea sp. | reverse complement strand
TCGACAGGTCGCGGGTTTCCAGCAGGATTTCCGAGAAGGAGCGGATCGAGGTCATTGGCGTGCGAACCTCGTGACTGACCTGGCTCAGGAAATCGTCCTTCTGGGCATCCAGCAGGGTCAGCCGCTGGTTGGCCCGGCGAAGCTCCCGCGCGGTGGCTTCGAGCTCGAGCGATTTCTTTTCCACCTCCTGACTGTATTCCATCAGCTGCGCCGTCTCGTCGGCGATCCGCATCAGCTCGTCGAGGCTGATGGTCTCGCCGCTGACGATGCGGGAGATCATGGCGCGGGCCGAGGCGGCGCCGATTGAACCTGCAAGGCGCCGCTCCAGATGCGCGATGAAGGCATCTGTGGGGCGTGGGAAGTCGCCATCCAGTCCCTGGCCTTCGGCGAATTCGCGGAACACGCGCTGGGCTTCGGTCGAGCCGAGAATGCGCTGGGCCAGGATGAACAGATCCTCGGCCGAGGCGGAGCGCTGGATGAAGCGGTGCTCGTCGCCCGCAGGCGTTTTGAAAACATCGACAAACAGCGTGCCCTGCAACCGCTCCAGCGGTTTCGGCTCGAACAGCAGGGAGCCGACGATGAAGAGAATGGTGTTGGTGGCAAGACTCCAGAACAGGGCATGGACCAGCGGGTCCTGTCCGTTCAGTCCGAACAGGGCTTGCGGCCGGAACAGATCGAGGCCCCAGGGGCCGTGCTCGATTGTGCTGGCCGAAAGCAGCAGGTCGCCCTCGAAACTGGGCAGGAACAGGGTGTAGCCCCAGAGCAGGAAGCCGACCAGCAGACCGAGTTTGGCGCCGCTCGCGGTGGCCCGCTTCCAGTAGATGCCGCCAAGCAGGGAGGGCAGGAACTGGGCAACGCCGGCAAAGGCGATCAGACCGATGGCGGCCAGCGCGTCCGACTTGCCGCTGAGCCGGAAATAGAGATAGCCGAGCAGCAGGATGAAACCGATGCTGATGCGCCGGCTGATCAGTAGCAGGCGGCGCACATCGCCGCTGCGTTCGATGGATGTCCAGGGCGTCCGGAGCGCGATCGGCATGACGATATGGTTCGAGATCATGGTCGACAGCGCGATGGAGGCGACGATGACCATCGAGGTGGCCGAGGAAAACCCGCCGAGAAACGCCAGCAGCACCAGAAAATCCTGATCGACGGACATCGGCAGCGTCAGCACGAACATGTCCGGATTGGAGCCTTCCGGCAGTACCGTGAGGCCGCCGATGGCAATTGGCAGCACGAACAGGCTCATCAGCAGCAGATAGGCCGGGAACAGCCAGGAGGCCATGCGCAACTGGTCCTCGCCGGTATTTTCCACCACGGTGACCTGGAACTGGCGCGGCAGGCAGACAATCGCGATGGCGGACAGGAAGGTGAGCGCAATCCAGCGTGCATTGAACATATCGTCGGTCTGCAGGATACGGGCTGCATCGCGGCTGAAGATGTCGGCGGGCCCGTCCGCCAGTGCGAAAACCACGAACAGCCCGACAGCGATGAGGGCGAAGAGCTTCACCAGGGCTTCCAGCGCGATGGCGGCGACCACACCATGATGGCGCTCGTTCGCGTCGATTGTCCTTGTGCCGAAAATGATAGTGAAGAGCGCCATCCCGGCGGCGATCCAGAACGCCATGTCGATACCCAGGGCGTCGCTCGGCGCGCCGGCCAGGTTGCCGGGATCGGAATCGACGATCACCTGAATGCTGGTGGTCACCGCCTTGAGCTGCAGGGCGATGTAGGGCGTGGTGCCGATCACCGCGATCAGGGTCACCAGAACGGCAAGGCTGGTACTCTTACCATAACGCGAGGAAATCAGATCGGCGATCGAGGTGATCCGGTGCATGTGTCCGATCCGGACCAGCTTGCGCAACAGGAACCACCAGCCCACGAAAACCAGAGTCGGGCCGAGATAGATGGTGGCGAATTCGAGCCCGCTGCGCACCGCGGAGCCGACGGCGCCGTAGAAGGTCCAGGAAGTGCAGTAGACCGAGATCGAGAGGGTGTAGACGACCGGCGACTGGATCCAGGAGGCCTTGCCGCTGCGCGCCTGACGGTCCCCCAGGAATGCGACCATGAAGAGCAGCGCCACATAGGCGAGCGAGGTCAGGAAGATCAGGTTCGGGGAAAGCATCAGCGCCCCGGAGAGGAAATATCCGCGGGCGCGTTCGCGTGCGGCTCGGGATCATGGAGCCTGCGGGAGAACCAGAAGGCAATCACTGTCAGCGCGGTCCAGAGACCGAAGACATAGGCGACGATCAGGGGAATGCCGAACAGGCTCACCCGGGCCGTGAACAGATCGATCACCGGCGGCAGGAGGAAGAAAAAACCGGCCACCGGCAGCAGGAAGGCGGCATCTCGGAATTTGGCGGCCGTGCTGGGGGATGCGGGGCGCATCGCTCAGAGCCCGGCCAGCTTGCGGACCTGATCGACGACATCCTTGTTCGAAAACGGCTTGGTCACGAAGGCGTTCGCGCCGATCTCCTCCGCCGTCTTGCGATCCTTCTCCTGACCTTTGGCCGTCAGCACGATGACCGGGAGATCGCGGGTGCGCGGCGCGGCGCGGAGCTGGCGCAGGATGTCGAAGCCGTTGCGGTGCGGCAGCATGATGTCGAGAATCACCACGTCGGGCAGGGCGCCCTCGTTGAGTTGTTCCAGGGCGGAGTTTCCGTCGAGCGCACTGGTCACCTCCCATCCTTCGCGTCCAAGCAGGAAGCTCAGGGATTCGAGAATGTTGGGCTCGTCCTCCGCAATAAAGACGCGTGTCGTCACGCCGTTCCCCCCAATAGCCGTGTTGGTAGTCCGACTGTTTTTTCAGTGCCGGTTAATGCCGAGTGTAGCTCAGGCGGGCGATGGCGCAACAGCTCTGCGTGTTTCCGTCAGGCGCCGGTGATCGGGTGTTCCTGCCGGTGGCGGCATTCCTCGCGCGTGCAGACCCGGCAGGCGGACCCGACCGGTTCGGATACGGATTTTGCGGACAGGTCCAGTCCGTCGCCATAAATCACGTCGCGGGCATAGAGCGCATCGCAGCCGAGCATGATGGAAACAAGGTGCCGTGGCGCATCGAATCCCGTCGCCTGCTTGGCGACGGTCTTGGCGAAAAACAGAAACCGGCTGCGGTCGGGGAATTCGGCCAGTTGCCGGAACACCCGGTCCGGCGTCTGAAAGGCGCGATAGATCGCCCAGAGCGGACAGGCCCCGCCATAGCGCGGCAACGGCAGATCGCGCAGCGGCAGCCGCTTGGTGATGTAGCCCGCCGGATCGGAGCGCATGAAGGCGAAGGGTACGCCTTCCGCTCCCGGCTTCCGCAGGGAGGCCAGCCGGTGGCAGACCTGCTCGACGCTGGCGCTGAAGCGGTATTGCAGCATGTCGATATCGTACCGGCAGGCGATGGCGGTCTCGCGGAACCGCTCATATGGCATCAGCAGGGCGGCGGCGGCATAGGATTGCAGCGAGCGGCGTCCCCTGACCAGCGCCGCATCGCTCGTCAGGAGCGGGGATTGCAGCAGGATTTCCTCGATCACGTCCGCCAGGGCGGTCACCACAAGCGCCCGCGCGGCGAGGAAGCGCCGGGTTGCCGCCGGCAGGGCCGGCCCGGCGCTGCCGGGTGCGGACTGCGGTGTCTTGCCGATCTGTTGCAGCAATGTGTGGGCGGCGGCTTCGAATTCCGGGGCGACCGGATCGCAGCCGAGACGCGCGCCGAGTTTGTCCACGGCTTCTTCCAGGGGCGCGAAATAGTTCTGGTTCTCCAGAACGAAATCGTCGACTTCCTCCGCCGGTGTCACGGAGCCCTGGCGTGACGGCGCGCGGTCGAAATACCCGGCCATGGCCTGGGCAACGTCTGACAGTTTCGCGCTCTCCTCCGCAAGGTTGCGGTGAAACCGCATCCGCTGCTCTTCGGGAACGTCATCGACGCTGGCGAGAATTTCCGAGGTCGACCGGATGGCGGCGATGTTGGAGAGCATGCCGTGCACGGCATCGGAAAGGAACGGGTCCTGGCGCAGACGGTCGGACAGGGCATGCAGGGCGGCGGTCTGGTCCAGCTGTGTCCGGTGCATGTTCACGATCAGCCCGGCCCATGACCGGTGCCGGGCAACGAGATCGGTCGCGCTTTCGGGATCTGTTTCACTGTCGGTATTGGCCGGATCGGCCGCGATTTCCTCCAGATCCTGAATCAGCCGCCGCTCCGCCGCACCGTCCAGATAATCGATCCCCACATCGAGAGTCTCGGCCAGACGCCGGAGAAGGGCGCCGCCGACCTGCCGTTTGTTGTGCTCGATCAGGTTCAGGTATGACGCGGAAATGCCGACACCCTGTGCAAGAGCCGCCTGTGTTCGTCCAAGGCTCCGGCGGCGCTCGCGTATTCTCATGCCAATCGGGGCGCGGGCCATGTTTCAGTTCCTTGATTTTGTTCAACTTGCTGCAGCGCAGCGTAAATTATTTACAAACCAATAATTTTTGATGTTTATATTTTTACAAAAAAATCAGCAAATTTCAATTACTTATTCGTTTATTGACTAAATGTGCGTACCCTTGTGACTGAGTGCAAAAGACGCTCACCGGGGATTGGGTCTCAGACGCTTTCCAATAATAACGGCCAGAAAAATAACGGGAGGAACAAATGGCAAAGTTTGATGCCGGCTTCAGCCGGCGTAATCTGCTTAAGGGCGGTGTCGCGTTGTCCGGCGCCCTTGCCGCGCCTACCTTTTTCACACGCAATGCTTATGGCGCTGAATTCCTGAACAATCCGGGCAGTGCAAAATCCGTGAAGCTCGGCTTCAACGTGCCGCAGACCGGCGCCTATGCCGATGAGGGTGCGGATGAGCTGCGCGCCTACCAGCTTGCCGTCAAACACCTGAATGGTGAAGGCGACGGCGGCATGATGAACACCATGAAGCCGCTGGCCCTCAAGGGTAACGGTATTCTCGGCAAGAAGGTCGAGTATGTCACGGGTGACACGCAGACCAAGTCCGACGCCGCCCGCGCATCCGCCAAGCGGATGATCGAAAAAGATGGCGCTCTGATGATCTCCGGCGGATCTTCCTCCGGTGTGGCCATCGCGGTTCAGGGGCTGTGCCAGGATGCCGGCATCATGTTCATGGCCGGTCTGACGCACTCCAACGATACGACCGGCAAGGATCGCCGCCGTAACGGTTTCCGCCACTTCTTCAACGCCTATATGTCCGGTGCCGCCCTGGCGCCGGTGCTGAAGGCGAACTACGGCACCGACCGCGTCGCCTATCACCTGACCGCCGACTACACCTGGGGCTGGACCCAGGAAGAGTCGATCAAGAACGCGACCGAAGCCGTGGGCTGGAAAACTGCCGCTGCCGTGCGTACCCCGCTCGGTGCCGGTGACTTCTCCCAGTACATCACGCCGGTTCTGAACTCCGGCGCGGACGTGCTGATCCTGAACCACTACGGCAAGGACATGGTGAACTCGCTGACCCAGGCGGTTCAGTTCGGCCTGCGCGACAAGCAGGTGAACGGCAAGGACTTCACCATCGTCGTGCCGCTCTACAGCCGTCTGATGGCTCAGGGTGCCGGCGCCAACGTGAAGGGGATCTTCGGGTCCACCAACTGGCACTGGACGCTGAAGGATGAGGCCTCCCAGGCTTTCGTGAAATCCTTCGGGGCCGAGTACGGCTTCCCGCCGAGCCAGGCCGCCCACACCTGCTATGTGCAGACCATCCTCTATGCCGATGCCTGCGAGCGTGCCGGTACCTTCGCGCCGTGCGAAGTCGTCAACGCCCTCGAGGACTTCAAGTTCGACGGCATGGGCAACGGCCCGACCCACTACCGTGCCGCTGATCACCAGTGCTTCAAGAAAGTGCTGGTCGTGAAGGGTAACGAAAACCCGACATCCCAGTTCGATCTGCTCGAAGTCGTGCAGGAAGTTCCGGCTGAACAGGTGACGTACGATCCGAATATCCCGCAGTTCGCGGGCGATCTCGGGCCGTGCAACAACGGCGCCTGATCATCTGAACGCGGATACCGGCCGCCATGAAAATGGCGGCCGGTATTTTCTGGATTACTTAGCGGGGAATCCCGAGCGGGAAACACGGCATGGACGCCATACTTCTGCAAATTCTGAACGGATTGGACAAGGGCGGCGCCTATGCGCTTATCGCTCTTGGACTGACATTGATTTTCGGCACTCTGGGCGTGGTCAATTTCGCCCATGGAGCGCTGTTCATGCTCGGGGCCTTCTGCGCCGTCACCCTGCGTGAGCTGCTGACGCTGTCAGTGAAGGTCAAGGACGAGAGCATCACCTTTTTCGAGGCCTATAAAGAGGTCCCCTATCTCGAGATCTGGTTTGGCGAGACCGGCAGCACGATCATCGATCTTGCCGTGCCGCTGTCGATCCTGTTCGCGATACCAGTCATGCTGATTATCGGCCTGATCATGGAGCGCGGCCTGATCAAGCATTTCTACAAACGCACCCACGCGGAACAGATCCTCGTCACTTTCGGTCTGGCCATCGTGCTGCAGGAAATCGTGAAGGCCCATTTCGGTGCCAATCCGATCCCGCAACCGGCGCCGGAACTGGTGTCCGGCAGCGCCCCGATAGGCGCGCTTTTTGGATTGGGTGACGCGGTTGTCTATCCTTGGTGGCGGCTGATCTATCTTGCCTTCTCCGGGCTCGTGATCGCCGCGGTCTTCGCTTTTCTGCAATTCACCACCTTCGGTATGGTGGTCCGGGCTGGCATGGAAGACCGTGAAACCGTCGGGCTGCTCGGCATCAACATCCAGAAGCGGTTCACCATTGTCTTTGGCATCGCCGCCGTGGTCGCCGGTCTGGCCGGTGTGATGTACACGCCTATCCTGCCGCCGGATTATCACATCGGGATGGACTTCCTGGTGTTGTCTTTTGTCGTGGTCGTGGTTGGCGGAATGGGATCGCTCGGCGGTGCCGTCGCTGCCGGCTTCCTGCTCGGCATCCTGCAGTCCTTTGCGTCGATGAACGAGGTGAAGAGCATCTTCCCCGGTATCGACCAGATCATTATCTACCTTGTTGCGGTGGTCATCTTGCTCGTGCGTCCGCGCGGGCTGCTGGGCCGCAAGGGCGTGATGGAGAACTGATATGATCGCGCCAACCCCAAGAAACGACCTCATCCTGATCGCACTCTTCACCGTTGCCGTCCTGACAGCGCCGCTCTGGCTCGCGCCGATCGGGGCCGGCTATCCGGATCTGCTGCAGAAGTTCGCGATTTATGGCCTGTTCGCCATCGGCTTCAACATCCTGTTCGGCATGACCGGGTATCTGTCCTTCGGTCACGCGGCTTTTCTCGGCGTCGGTTCCTACACCGCCGTCTGGTCCTTCAAGCTGCTGACCATGAATGTGCTGCCCGCCGTTATTCTCGCGGTTGGCGTATCGGGTCTGTTTGCCCTGGCCATTGGTTTCATCAGCCTGCGCCGGACAGGGATCTACTTTTCGATCCTGACCCTGGCGTTCGCACAGATGTCCTACAACATGGCCTATTCGGTGCTGACTCCGATCACCAACGGCGAGACCGGCCTGCAGCTGAGCCCGCACGATGCGCGTGTGCTCGATAAGGCCGCCGGAATCGATTACGGCGCAGCCCTGCCGACCACCGATCTTTTCGGTACCGAGATGACAGGGTATCCGGGTTTCTATTTCTGCGCCGTCATGATGATCATCGGATTCATCATCGCTCTGCGGATCGCCCGTTCGCCTTTCGGCGCCATGCTGCGGGCCATCAAGTCTAACCAGAACCGGCTCAACTATACGGGCATCAACACCCGGCCCTACGCGCTGGCAGCCTTCGTCATCTCCGGCATGTATGCCGGACTGGCCGGCTCCCTGCTTGCCGTCACCGACCCGCTTGCCGGGGCGGAGCGCATGCAGTGGACAGCGTCGGGCGAGGTCGTGCTGATGACCATTCTCGGCGGTGCCGGCACACTCCTGGGCCCGGTCTTCGGGGCCGGCGTGATCAAGTATTTCGAAAACATCTTCAGCGCCTTCAACCACGATGCGCTGATGGGGATTTTCGATTTCCTGCCGGCCTGGCTGCAGGGCATTGTGGTGTCCGTTTCGGGCCTGTTCGTCGGTGAGGGCTGGCATCTCACGCTTGGTGCGCTGTTCATGGTGATCGTCATCTTCCTGCCCGGTGGGCTGATGGAAGGGGCCGGCCGTGTCGCCAAAATGCTGCGCAAGGATCAGACTCCTCCGCATGCCTCCGTTTCCACCGCTCCCGGCGAATGAGGAGGGCAAGATGAGCAGTATTCTTCAAGTCAGAAACGTCAATAAGAGCTTCGCCGGTCTCAAGGCCCTGAACAATGTTGAGCTTTCGGTCGAGGAAGGCGCGGTCCATGCGATCATCGGGCCGAACGGTGCCGGCAAGTCTACCTTGCTGAACTGTTTTGTCGGGCGGCTTACGCCGGACACGGGGACCGTTGATTTCAACGGTATCTCCCTGCTGGGCAAGCAGCCGCACGAGATCAACCAGACCGGTGTTGTCCGGGTGTTCCAGACTCCGGAAATCTTCGGCGATCTCAGCTTGCTTGAAAATGTCATGATCCCGACGCTCGCGCGGCGGGACGGGTCCTTCAAGCTGAATGGCTGGAGCCGTGTCGACGGAATCGCCGAGGTGCGGGACCGGGCCGAGCAACTTCTTGGCGATGTCGATCTGCTGGACAAGCGGGAGATGATCGCAAACTCTCTCTCTCGCGGAGACAAGAGGCGGCTGGAGCTGGCCATGTGTCTGGTGCAGGACCCGAAACTTCTGCTCCTTGACGAGCCGACGGCCGGCATGTCCCGTGCCGACACCAATAAAACCATCGATCTGCTGAAGCAGATCGGGGAGCGGGGAATTACCAAAATCGTTATCGAGCATGACATGCATGTCGTGTTCTCCCTCGCCCACAAGATTTCCGTGATGGCCCAGGGCACCGTGATCGCCGAAGGCGCTCCGGAGCAGATCAAGGGTGATCCACGGGTTCAGGAAGCCTATCTCGGGGGAGCCCATCTATGAGCGCCGACACTCTCCTCAAGCAGCCGGGCAAAGCGTCGCTGCAAAAGCCGGAAAATCCGATCAAGAATGTCGGAACGCCGCCCGCTTATTTCTCGTGCTGGGGCATGCAGGCCTATTATGGCGAGAGCTACATCGTCCAGGATGTCAGCTTCAATATCCATGAGGGCGAGATCGTGGCTTTGCTTGGCCGTAACGGTGCGGGCAAGACCTCGACCCTGCGGACCATTGCCCGCGCGGGTAATCCGCAATTGATGCACGGCGAAATCTGGCTCGACCACAAACCGCTGCACCAGATGAAGGATTTCCAGGCGGCCCAGAACGGGGTCGGGCTGGTGCAGGAAGACCGGCGGATCATTCCGGGGCTGACGGTCGAGGAAAACCTGGAACTGGCGCAGATCAACGGCCCGAAAGGCTGGGAGATCGAACGCCTGTACGAGCATTTCCCGCGTCTGGCGGAACGCCGCAAGCAGGAAGGCATCACCATGTCCGGCGGCGAGCAGCAGATGCTGGCTGTCGCCCGTGCCCTTGCCCGGGATATCAAGTTGCTGCTCCTGGATGAGCCTTATGAAGGGCTGGCTCCGGTCATCGTTCAGGAAATCGAGAAAATTCTCCAGGAAATCAAGGCTCTGGGGATGACCACCATTATTGTTGAACAGAATGCGGTTGCGGCCCTGAAGCTTGCTGACAGGGCCCTGATCCTGGATATGGGTCAGATCGTTTTCGACGGCACCGCGCAAGAAGTGCTGGATGATGAGGCACTCCGTCAGGAGTATCTCGCGATCTGATTTATCGGGTGCCGTTCATGGACCTCCTGTCTTCGGCATCTCAGAGCCCCGCTTTATGCGGGGCTTTTTCTTTGTCCGCTGTGCGGGATGGGCGCTTGTCCCGCATGCCCAGTCTGGCCGATGCTGACGGCAACAACCAGATCAAGGGAGAGCAGAGATGGCGGACTCGCATTTTCACAATATCCACGATCTCGATCAGGGGATTGCCCGCACCCTCGCCGAGGGACTGACGGCGCGGATTTTTCCCGGTGAGAATCTGATGTTTTCCATCGTGCGCATCGACCCGCACGCGGAAGGATCGATGCACAGTCATCCGGAAGAGCAATGGGGCATCATGCTTGAGGGCAGCGGTGTGCGTACCCAGGACGGCGTCGAGCATCATGTGAAGGCCGGCGATTTCTGGTGTACGCCGGGCAATATCGTGCATGGTCTGAAGGCTGGCCCGGAAGGCTGTTTTGTGATCGACGTCTTCAGCCCGCCGCGCGGGGACTACAAGAAAGCCGGGAGCGGTTACGGTAACGGCTAACTCTGCTCCGCCTCATCGTCCGTGCCGTTCAGCGGGATGCTGATCGAGATCCGGGTTTCGCTGGCATCGAAGCTGCGCTCAATGCTGCCGTTAAGCTCAAGCCGGATGCTGGCGTCGATCAGCCGGGTGCCAAAGCCCGAGGAAGGTGTGCTGCTTTCCTCACCGGGGGGCGTGTCGGCCCCGCTTTCCGGCTCCGCGCTGCTGGCGCCGGACGGCCGCCGTTCAACCCAGTCAATGATGATCTGGTCCCCGTCTCCTGCGTGCTGCCAGGTGACGGACAATGTGCCGCCTTCTTCTGCCACGCCGCCATACTTCATCGCATTCGTTGCAAGCTCGTGGAATGTCAGGCCGAGAGCCTGAGCGGCGGTTTCGCCGAATTCCACATTCGGGCCGTCCAGTGCTTCTTCGGGAATGCGGTCGCCAAAGACCTGATTCAGCTCGGCCTGCAACAGATCCCGCAGTGCCGCGCGGCGCCAGCTGGATTCGGTCAGCATGTCCTGGGCGTTGGCCATGGCCTGCATACGGGCTTCAAAGGATGTGCTGAACTCTTCCAGAGTGTTCGAATGGATGGCCGTCTGGCGGGCCATGGCAAGAATGCGGGCGATGGAATTCTTGATCCGGTGCTTGGTTTCCTGCAGCAGAAGATTCTTTTCCGCGACGGTTCGTTCCGTCATGGCCTGAATGTCCCGGGCTGACTGAACGGCCTTCAGTTGCTGGCGCACCAGCACCGCCGCCGCGATGGCAAGCAGGATCGTCGAGATCGTCAGCAAGCCGGTGCGCCAATAGAGGGAGGGGTTCAGGAATTCCTGTGTTTCGTGAGCGGTGATCGACCAGATCCGCCCGCCGACATCCAGATCCCGGGTCACCGTGAAGCTGCTTGTCTCGGAAACTTCCGCGAAATGATTTGATTGGAACAGCAGCGTATCGTCGCCGTCGGTCGTGTCGCGGGTCTCAAGGACAAGCGGCAGGTAGGAGGCGCCGACAAGAGCTTCGCGATGAATGTCCGCGGCAACGAAAGGCGCGTAGATAAAGCCTTCGACGGTCGGCGGCTCGGCCCCGGATGCACGATGGGACATCGCCAGCTGGTCGGGAAAGGGCAGGTAATAGAGGAAGCCGCCCTGCTTTTCGCCGGTGACCTCTTGCACGAGATCGACAGGGCCACTGGCCGCACCGCTCCCCGTATCAAGGGCCCGTTGCATTGCGGCCCGCCGCACGGGCTCGCTGAACATATCGTAGCCGAGCGCTGCTTCATTGGCGCGATCAAGCGGCTCAAGCAGAACGATCGGTGTTCTGCGCTTAACCCTGGTTTCCGGCCACACGGGACGCTCACCGCCATAGCGGTCACTCAGCTCGTCCTCGATCCGGGTTTCCGCACCGGCATCGATCAATTTTGCCAGGCCGAGGCCCAGAAGGCCGCCAAACCGGTTTTTCAGATCGAGCGCAGTGACGAAGTCCCGCATCTCGGCTTTGGTGACAACACCATCGCGTGCCGTGAAGAAGGCGTTCGTGGCCTGCAGGAGCGTCAGATACCGGGTGATCCGGTCATCTATACGCCCGACGGCCTTGTCGGCGACGCGCTCGAAATTCAGGCGCGTGCTCACATCCTCGGCACGATAGACGACAACCGTCATGGCAGCGCCGACGGCCGCAACTGCAAGAAAGGCGAATGCAGGCAAATATCTATTCAAGGATTTTCCGATCTCCCGAGCGGTTTAATAATCGTAAATGAACCGCCCGGCAATATTTCCAATTCAAGATAAAGGCTTCTGCAGAGGGGGCTTCAGCCCTCTAGCCGCGCCCTGTCCTGCCTGAATCCCTGTTCAGGGTGTGTTCCGGCGAACCGCTCAATGTTCGGTAGGGAAATATATTGGCAAATTAAGTACGGAATATGGGGTGCGCGGACAGATTTTTGTTCATTTTGCCCAAAACTTGCCGCGGCTTTGCCTTCTCGCAAGCTGGCCGTCATGGCGTTCAGAATCGGCCGTGCGGTGCGGTGTGGCGCGGAAAATTTAAATATTCGGATTATCCGGCGGGAACTTTTTTTGCCCGAAGACGTTTTACATGTATCTGCAGCAGGCGTCCGACGACGCATTCCCCCAAAAAGGCTGCAGAACAAAATCGGATTTATATCCGAGAGTCATCTGTCGGCGCTGCCTTTCCCCGGGCGGCGCCGACGTCTTTTATGAGGGGTTTTCCTGTGTGAAGGTGAGATTATAGGTCACGTGATCGGGGGCAATACGGTAATTTGCCGTGCCGTCCACGGCGTTCGGGACGACGCGTTCCAGAACGATGCTGCCGAACCGGCCATTGTGCGGCTCAGCCTCGGCGTGCGAGGCCGGACTTTCCGGCCGTGTCTCGTTCCAGCAGATCTCGATCTGCTGCCGGTTATCCTGCTGTCTGTTCGTGCATGTCAGCTCGACAGGAGCCGTGGCCTGCGCGGCCCCGCTGTGGCTGGCGGCGTTCACCACCAGTTCATGCAACGCCAGGCCGACATGCAACGCCTCATTGGGAGAGAGCCAGGGATTGTCGCCTTCAAGGGTGATGCCGGAATGATCCTCGGTGACGTATTTTTCGATTTGCTGTGTCGCGAGATCGCGAAACCGTGCGCCGGTCCAGCTGGAATCCGTTATCAGGTCCTGTGACTGGGACAGGGAATAGAGCCGCCCCCGGAATTTCGACAGAAAGCTGTCCAGCGTTCCCGAATGCCGTGCTGTTTGGGTGGCGATGCTTTGAATAATGGCGAGTAGATTTTTGCTGCGATGACTCAGCTCGCGCAGCAATGCCTTCAGTGTCCGCTCCCGGCGCCTCTCCTCCGTAAGGTCGATGATCGTGGTCATGACGAGGGCGGGATTATGTGTCGGGACAAGCAATTCGACGTTGAATTCGAAAAATTGGTTCTGGCCGACGACCATTTCCTGCTTCTGGTTTTCCAGGCGCGTGATGGCATCGGTTTTCAGGCTTGTCAGGTCCGCACCGATTTCGGGTCCGAACATATCCTGGTCGCGGGGGGATTGTGCGGGCAGGACCGACCAGCAATCCGGCAGGTTCGCGATGAAGATATAGTCGAGGGATGCGTCTTGAAGGGTTACGCAAACGCCTGAGCGGATAAGGGCGCGCACGAGGTGCTCGTTAAGCTCTGCCTCATTCTGCCCGCCCTTTTGCCAAGTCAGCTGTTCGACTGGCAGCGTCACGATAACTCCCTCCGTACCTGTCTTTTCCCTCCGGCAGCCGGATGGCGGTTTCCGCCGTCCGGGCTGCCTGAAGGAGTGAACATGGGGCGCCTAAACCCTTCGGAACAGGCGGAAGACCATGGATATTGCAAACAGAACCAGGAATATGACGAACAGGATTTTCGCGATTCCGGCACTCGCGCCGGCGATCCCGGTAAAACCGAGGACGCCGGCGATAATGGCGACGATGAAAAATAACAGTGCATAGCCAAGCATGGTTGTCTCCCGTTTGATTCGGGAAGAACAACGTGCGGTGCCTCCATATGTTCCATCAAAAGCATCAAATGGAGGGGGTCATGCTGCTTCAGGAACTTTTTCCATGAAGAAAAGAGCCTGACTGATCAGGGCCTTGACCATGTCCGGGTTGAACGGCTTTGTCACCAGGAAGGCTGGCTCCGGGCGTTCTCCGGTCAGGAAGCGTTCCGGGAAGGCGGTGATGAAGATCACCGGAATGTTACTGTTCGATTTCAGGATCTCGTTAACGGCGTCGATCCCGGAACTGCCGTCGGCGAGCTGGATGTCGGCCAGGATCATCTTCGGTTTCGTTTCGTCGAACAGTTTGACCGCTTCCTTGTGGGTGCGGGCGATACCGGTGACCCGGTGGCCGAGGGTTTCGACCATCTGTTCGATATCCATCGCGATCAGCGGCTCGTCCTCAATGATCATGATGTCTGTCGCGACCTGACGGGAAATCTCGATGGAGGCCTGTTCCAGCAGTCCGCCAACCTCAGATTTATCAACCGACAGAATTTCCGCGATCTCGGATTCCGTGAACCCCTCGACCACGAGCAGAAGGAAGGCCTGCCGCGCGGTAGGCGGGACCGCGGAGAGATTGGCCGCCGCACGTTCCTCCCACGCATAGGGAGAATTGTTGGGCTCTACGGGAATTGTCGTGGAACCGAATAAGGTTGCGAAGAGTTTAAATAGGGAGACACGATCACTGGATGTCTCTGGAAAACAGGATACATCAGCTATCAGTGCTTCGAGCGTCGCGGCAACGTAAGCGTCACCGGATGTTTGGGAGCCGGTCACTGCCCGGCCATAGCGGCGCAGGGGCGGAAGATGGGATGCGACACGATTTGACAGAGACATAGCTTGAAACTCCAAGGTTGCCTAAAGCAGGCGTAAGATGAAGGCTAAACGCGTGTCGAAAAAAAAAGTTCCCCGGTGATGGAACTTTTTTTACCGCCAGCCGTTACTGAACGAAAACTCTAACCCGAGAGTGTGCCACATGTCATTGAATCCACCACAGAAAACCGCCGGGTCGGGGCGCCCGCCCGCCCAAAAGGCGGACGACGTGAACGCGCGGATATCAAGCAAGCTGCATCAGCTTTATGAGTCGGTGCGCGAGGAGGAGATCCCCGATCGCTTTCTTGATCTGCTCGAAAAGCTCGACGCGGCGGAAAAGGCCTCCGGCCAGGCAGCGTCCGAATGAGTGTCGCACCGGGAGGGGGCGGTACTGTTGAAGGCGGCCCCGCAGAAGGAATTCCTTTCAAGCGCGAGATGGTCTCGAATTTGCCGAACCTGCGTGCGTTCGCCGTTTCCCTGATCGGCAGCCCCGACCGGGCGGACGATCTGGTGCAGGACGCCATCATGAAAGCCTGGGCGAAGCAGGAAAGCTTTACGCCCGGCACCAACATGAAGGCCTGGCTCTTCACCATCCTGCGGAACGAATTTTACAGCCAGATGCGCAAGAAGGGCCGGGAGGTCCAGGATAGCGACGGCTACTTCGCCGAACGCCTCTCCGTGCACCCGGCTCAGTACGGCTCCCTCGACATGCGCGATTTTCGCAGGGCGCTGGAGACGCTGCCGGACGATCAGCGCGAGGCGTTGATTCTCGTCGGTGCTTCCGGTTTTGCGTATGAAGAAGCAGCGGCGATCTGCGGTTGCAAGACCGGGACGATCAAGAGCCGGGTAAACCGGGCGCGCCAGCGTCTGCAGGAAATACTTTCGGTATCCGGCGCCGAGGATTACGGTCCGGATCCTGAAGTGGGTCAGGTGTCGGGTACGGCTTTTGTCGCCTGATACCGGGCAGACTTCCAAACGGCTCGGGGTGAGCGTCCATGCGTGCTGTTGCTGTTCTGAACCGCGATGGCGGCACACTTAAAACCACTGATCTCGACGCTTATGCGGAAACGCTGTCAGCGGCATTCGAAGAGGCCGGCCGGTCTCTCGAATGCCGCCAGGTTGCCGGTAAGAATCTCATTGAAGCTCTGGAAGACGCCGCCGCGGACAGCGCGGTGGAACTCATCGTCGCTGGTGGCGGAGACGGCACCATTTCGGCCGCTGCCCGCATCGCCTGGCAAGCAGACAAGACCCTCGGGGTCCTGCCCGCCGGTACGATGAACCTCTTTGCCCGGACGCTGGGCGTTCCCCTTGATCTCGATATGGCGGCCACGGCGTTGGCCAAGGCCCCGATCAGCCGTAGTGACCTCGCCACCGCAAATGGCGAGGTTTTTGTGCATCAGTTTTCCGTCGGCATGCAGCCGCGCGTTGTCCGGGACCGGAACGCGGCGGACTATTATTCGCGCGCGGGCAAGATGCTGGCGAGCCTGCGCGCCATTATGGCGATGTTCCGGCGTCCCCCTTCCTTTCACGCGCGTATCGTCACTGAAGGTGATGAAGAAGAAGGTCGCTACAGCCTCGTCGTGGTGGCCAACAATCTTTATGGCGAAAGTCACATGCCGTATCCGGATACGGTGGAGGGCGGCGTGCTTGGCGTCGGCCGCGCGCCGGTCCTCTCCCCCGGGGCCAATCTGAGACTGATTGCGGATCTGGCGGTAGGAGAATGGCGCCGGAACGAGGATTTCGACATGCATCCGGCACGGTCTGTCGTTTTGCATTTTCCCCGCCTGAAGCGTGGCAAGCATGCCACGATCGATGGCGAGCTGATTTCCCTGAAGGAAACCGTCGAGCTGCAGATCCATCCGGGCGCTCTTAAGGTGCTTAAACCGTAAAACACCCCATCCTCAGTACCAGAGGGGCTCGCAAGAGGATGCTCCCCCTTTCCCTGATCGATACAAGCCGGCAGCGATGCCGGCTTGTTGCGTTTGACCGGGGTGGTGATGCGGGGGAGGGGATGAAGGATGGGACAGCTCGATCTCGACGGATCTCCGGAACAAGCATCCGGGCGGGCTCCAGCAGGGCACAAAGAAAACCGCCCCCGGTCGAGAGACCGGAGGCGGTGAGGTGTGTCGGCTATTATTGTTTTTCGTAGGCTTTACTGGGTGGTGACGGAAACCTTCTTGGATTTGGTCACCTGGCCACGGGCCACGACGATCACACGGCGGTTCAGACGCTCGCGGACACCGTCACCGGTAGCAACGGCCGGGTTACGTTCGCCTTCCGGCTCGACCTGAAGCTGCTCATAGTCGCCGATGGTCATGCCCTGGCGCATCAGTTCGGTACGAACCGAGTCCGCACGGCTGGCAGACAGCGCTAGGTTGTAGTCGGCCGGACCGGACGTATCCGCATGGCCTTCAATATAGAGCGTCACAACCGGCTGAATGTTCTTCATTTCAGCGACGAACTTGTCGAGTTTGGCCTGTTCGGTCGGCTCGATGACGGCCTGATCGAAGGGGAAGTAAACGGTCTCCCGGGCAACTTCCTCAACGACGGACACGACGTCCATCTCGGTTTCCTTCGGCGTGGCCTCAACCTTTTTCGGCTCCATCGCGGTGCGAAGACCGGCCAGCGCGCTTTCGAACTCGCCCTTGCAGGCAGCGATATGCATCGGCTGATGGCCTTCTTCCTGCTGCTCGACCCAGCAATCATACTTGGCCTGAGCATGCGCCGCTTCGAGCGGTGCAACAGTACGGGCGCCCTTATTGAACAGGGCCATCATGCTGGACCGGCCGAGTTCCAGTTCCTGCAGCTTGGCCGGGTCCTCGATCGCCCATTCAGCCGGGTCGGACGGCATCGGGGTCTGCCCGTTGGCTGCCATGACGCCCTTGGTGGCGTGGTTCTCGGCGTCGATCCAGTCATACATCTCGTCGGCTTCGAAGATGGTGAGCTGCTTGTACTCACGCACCAGGCCGGAATTGAAGTCGGTGCCGGTCGGCGCCATGGTCCGGATCTGCTCTACATTGTCGAAGAAAATCGCGGCGTCGACTTTGGCCGGAACAACAGCAAGAAAGGCGACGGGGATAGTACTCAGCAGGTATTTTTTCATGACGTCCTCTGTTCGTTGGGCGGCTCTTAATAAAAAGAGCTTTTGAAAACCATTTTGTTTGATGGGGGTGTTCAGAAATTCAGTGACCACCCCCGGATGTCTTGCCTTAACAACGTGGCGCTCCGGGGATGGTTCCATTTTTTTCTGAAGATATTTTATTTGTCTGTTGCGTCTTCGATTTTGTCGCCGGTTTCTTCGACGGCATTATCGATGTTCTCACCGAGCTGTTCGGCCGGTCCTTCTGAATCGCAGGCGGCGAGACCCGTGGCGCCAAGCATGGCGAGAGCCAGCAGGGCGGCGATACGCGGGCGGGCGGTGCGAGCCGTGGTTTTGCGGTTAAGGTCAGACATCGAATTCTCCTTTGCGGTCGGTAATGGTGCCGTGTGAGGGCATCTGCATGCCGTGTCCGTTTCGGATCGGCGTTTGTTGCGATGTGCCATTGATGAACGGCGCGGGACCGAATTCGTTCCATGCATTTCTTTCCGGCGCGTTTTGGAGGGAGGCGTTTGAGAGGTCTCCGCGTCCTGTAGCCGTCGGCGTCTTTTAAAGAGGCACCTTATAAGGGGGGGGCTGGGACTTGAGGCCGGGAGCTTGAAGTCAAGAACTCGGAGAGAGATGCCCGGGAACCATTTCGTGGAGAAGACGTTTTCCATTCAGAACGGGGCGATCCGCTACCGGGTGTGACGGATGACCGGCCAAATGGAGGACACTATGAAACGCATGACTTTCCGAAAGATCTTGACCACGACGAGCCTTGGTGCCGCCCTGGCGCTTGCCGCTCCGATGGCTCTGGCGGGAGCCGGCAGCCAGTCGGGTTCCAGCACGCAGTCCGAGCCGACCATGACTCTTGACGAACTGGATGCGCAGCGCGCCGAGATGGCGAAAACCGTCGAGAAATGGGGGCATCAAATTGCCGACTGGACCGAGCGCAAGGCCGAGAAGGCAAGCGATGTGGCGGATAACACTGCCGACGTCGCCGCCGAAAACCTGCAAATCGCCTGGGCGAATGTGAAGACTGCCTGGTCGGGCGTGGAGCATGCCTCGGCCGAGGGCTATGACAAGGCCAAGAAACGCTTCAATTCCGCCATGCGTACGCTGGAGCGGAGCTGGGATAATCTTGGCGAGGGTAGCTAAGAAGAGACTTGATGCCGGGGCTTTATAGACCCGGTCGGGAAGGACGCGCCGCTGATGAAGCGGCGCGTTTTTTTATTGGGCTGAGGGGGCGGTCGTCGCGGGGAGCTTTTTCTCGCGTGAGGTACAGAGCGACTTTTCATTGGCTGGTGCTTTTTACGGCTCGCCCATGCCGGTGGTCCTAGTGTACTATGTTGAATATAAATATATTTTAAAAATAGAGCTTTCTAAAAGGTGTGTGATGACTGACCTCTTTTTGGTCGTTGATGATAATCAGCCGACGCGGGCACTGATCGGGGAGTTCCTGAAAACTCTCGGGCAAAGCTATGAGGAAGCGGAAAACGGGGGGGAAGCGATCAAATTGATTCAGTCGCGATCCTTCGAGGGCATATTTCTCGATATTCTGATGCCGGAAGGCGACGGGTTTGAGGTCCTGAACTGGATGGTCAAGAACAACGCTATCCTGCCGACGGTGGTGTTCACCGAAGCAAAGGCGCGGTTCGACATGGATTTCCCGTCAATGGCGGAGGGGTTGGGAGCGCTGAAAGCTTTCGACAAGCCGGTAACATTGGAAAAAACACGCACGGCGCTTGAAGCGATGAAAACATTCAGGCAGTCGTGAACCCGGCTTTTAAGGCTCTTTTATCTCTTCTTCCAGAAGACGCCAACTGGTCTCCAGCAGGTGTTCCAGTGTGCCGATTCTTTCGGGGGCCGCGGTTCCGGCACTGACGGCCTCCTTGAAATTTTCCGCTTCGGTGCGGGCAAGCTTGAAGCCAAAATTCCCGAGCATACCGGTTAATTCATGGGCAATAGTGCGGGTTTTCTCAATGTCGTCCCCCGCATTCTTGAGGGACGTAATGAGGGTGTCTGACCGTTTTCTGGCATCCTCGGTATGCATCTGAAGTCTTTCTGGCGGCATCGAGAGCTTGAGTGTTTCCAGAAATTCCCGGTCGAAATATTCTCCGGCGGGATTTGAGCGGGCGCTCTGAATTTGCCCTGTTGATCCTTCAGTCTGTGTCAGGGTGCCGTCTGCCTGCTCACGCGCTTGTTGCGCTGCGTATTTTCCGAGCGCGAACCGGAGATCCGCAATGTCGAGCGGCTTTGTCAGCACATATTGCATGCCGGCGTTTATGTACTCGTCTTTTTGATCCTGAAAGGCGTTGGCGGTCAGCCCGACGATGGGCAATTTCTCCGTGTCGCGGGCGAATTGCCGGATGGAGACCGTGGCTTGCACACCGTCCATGTTCGGCATCTGCACATCCATGAGGATAAGGTCGTAGGCTTCAGGATCCTTGCGGACAAAATTCAGCGCGATTTCCCCGTCGCGTGCAATCGTGACGGTATGCCCGTCCCGCTCCAGCATGGCCTGGGTGATCATTTGATTGATGTCATTGTCTTCGGCGACGAGGATCCGCAGGGGCGGCGTGGTCGAAACCTCAACATCTTCGTCGATAACATGCTGGTTTTCGGCGATTTCCGCATCAACGGACAGCAGGAACGTCGTGCCCGTGCCGACTGTGCTTTCGACGCCGAAATCGGCCCCGATGGCATCGGCAATCCGTTTGGAAATATTCAGGCCAAGCCCGGTGCCGCCGCCGTGGCGGATTCCGACATCGGTCTGTTTGAATTCCTCGAAGATGCTGTCGATATCCTCTTCGGCAATCCCCGGGCCGGTGTCGGACACTTTGAATGAAATACGGCAGGTCTTGCCGTCTTCGAGAAGCTGGCAGCGGGCAAGCAGGCTGATCCCCCCGGTTTCCGTGAACTTGACCGCATTACCGATCAGATTGAACAGGATTTGCCGGATATGGTCATAATCCCCGTAAAGGAAAGTCTCGCTCTCGCCCATCACATCGCTGTGGAAGCTGAGGCCTTTCATTTCCGCCCGGATACGGAACATCGACTCCATCGCATCCATCATGGCCGGCAGGGAGAAGCGTTCCTTGGAGAGGGTTATCTGCCCTGCCTCGATCCGGGCGAAATCCAGTACCTGGTTGATCAGGGTCAGCAGAAATAGCCCGGATTCCTTGGCGATGGCCAGTTTCTGGGCGATCTCCGGGGTGACTTCATTCTTGTCTATCAGTTGCAGCAGGCCGAGGATGCCGTTCAAGGGGGTCCGGATCTCGTGCGACATGGACGTGAGAAACCGTGATTTGGCTTCACTGGCGGCTTCCGCGTTCTGGCGGGCGATATGCAGTTCCTTGTGCAGGTTGGCGATTTCCGTGATGTCGATCAGGGCCAGCAGAAAAAAGGCCTCACTGGCACCAACGGCCACCCGTATCCGCATGTGAATCTGGATTTCCAGGCCATCATTGCGCCGGGCAACCAGTTGCATGCCGCTGCTTTCGGGTGATGCATCCTGTGCATCGAGAGTGAGCTTTTCTCCAAGGGTATGGCGGCTTTCTGCAAACTGTTCGGGGATCAGGGATTGCACACTGCGCCCGGCCAACTCCGCGATTGAATAGCCAAGCAGCCGTTCCGTTTGCCGGTTGATCTGGAAAATATGGCCGGTGCTGTCGACGCTGACCAATGCATTCGGAGATTCGTTGTACAGCTGTTCGATATAGGCGAGGGATGCGTTCAGGCGCGCGTTGGTCCGCGCCGCCCTGATCAGCAGGATGATAATCCCGGAGGCACCGGCCAAAATGAAGATAACGATGAAGGACCCCTGTGTCAGGGTGCGCATCGCAGAGTCGAAAGTCGCCTGAGCGTCGATTTCCTGCTGGAAGCTGCGCTTCTCGTTGAGCTTCTGAAGCCTTTGCAGGGCTGCAAGCGCGGGGGAGTCGTCCACGCGTACCAGGGCATCCAGATCTCTGGCGCTCAGTGTGTCGAGCTGGCTGAGCGCCTCGTCTTTCTTCGTCAGGTAATCATTGATCGTCAGCCGGACTGCCTGCAGCAGGTTTTGCTCTTCAGTGGACGGGAGAACGGCTTGCAGTACAGCGATCTCGGTGAAGGCGTCCGCCGCACTCTTTTCAATATGCTCAAGATAAATCGGCTCACGCCGCAGGATGAAGTTCTTGAAGTTGTGAATGAAGCCGCCATAGCCGAGATGACGCTGAAGAGCGTTCAGGCTGCCGGAGACATCCCGTGTCTGATCATTGTAGCGATGCCAGGATTCTTCCGTGGCGTTGAACTGGTTTGCGGCCTGTATGCCGAGAAACAGCAAGGCTGCGATGCTGGCGGTCGCGAGTATGACGACGGTGGCGATTCCCGAGTGTTTCTTCACAAGAGTATTAATCGTCATCCATTAGCTCCCGTGTGACGGTTTCGTCATTCTGCGGAAACCGTACAGGCGACAGTGATGCGCCTCTTCATGAGAACCTTACATGATGAGGTGAACTTTTGGTTAAAAAGCCGTAAAGGAACGCACGTTCAGATATACCTTCAAATGAGGTTTCCTGTCAGAGCATTCCGCAATGCATTGGTGAACTGAAGGACCAGGAAACGGGGCGCTGTCAGCTCCCGGACAGAACCTCCGATGGATCGAGCCTGGAGGCATTGCGCGCGGGCAGGTACCCGAAGACGACCCCGATCAGGGTGGCGCAGATTACCGCGGAGATGATCGCGGTATTTGAATAGACCAGCGTGAAGCTCGACCCGAGCATGCTGAAGGCAGCGCCGAAGCCGAGGGCGGCAAGAATGCCGAGAACGCCGCTGATCAGGCAGACCAGTACGGCTTCGATCAGGAATTGCTGCAGGATATCCCCCTGGCGGGCACCGACCGCCATGCGCACGCCGATCTCGGTGATCCTCTCCGAGACCGAGACCAGCATGATGTTCATCACCCCGATGCCGCCGACGGCGAGCGAAATCAGCGCAATGGCCGAGATCAGCAGGGCCATGGTCTGCGTGGTGCTGGTGATGCTCTGGCGGATCTCGTCCGTGTTGACGATGAAGAAGTCCTTCGTTCCGTGCCGCTGGGTCAGCGTGTCCGTGACGGCCTGCTCGGCGATACTCATATCCGTACTTTCGTCCACGCGCAGGATGATGCTGCGCAGGGACGTGCTGCCGAGGAAACGGCTCTGCACGGTGGTGTAGGGCAGGTAGACGGACAGGTTCTGCCGTCCGCCGAAGCTGCTCTGGCTGGAAGAGACGATGCCGATCACCCGGCACGGCACCGCATCGACGAAGATGACGCTGCCGACGGCTGCCTCCGGCGTGCCGGGGAACAGCGTGTTCCGGGTGTTCTCGTCGATCACGGCTTCCTGGGTGCGGAAGAGGATGCTGTCCGTATCCAGCAGCCTGCCCTCGACCAGTTCCGTTGCCTTCGCCGCGAAATATTGCTCGCCCACGCCGCTGATCTGGGCATTGGCTTCAACCGATCCGAACCGCGTGGTTCCCGAGGTGGAGACCGTTGGCGTGACCGCCGCGGCAAAATACTGCTTTTCCAGCTCGGCGGCGTCGCTCACCACCAGCGTTTTGATCTTGCCGGAGCGCAGATCGCCGAAATCCTTGCCGGGAAAAATCTCCAGCGTGTTGGTGCCGAGACGCCGGATGTTTTCGAGCACCTGCTGTTGCGATCCCTCGCCAAGGGCGAGAACGCAGACCACGGACGCAATGCCGATGACGATGCCGAGCATGGTCAGGGAGGTTCGCAGCTTGTGCGCCCGCATGGCGAGCAGGGCCATCTGGAAGGCTTCGGAAAACCTGTCCATTGCCGCTTTCCAGGCGGATGCGGGCGAGCCGCTGGGTGCATGTTCGGCAGGTGTGATCTGTTTTGCCGGGCGGGTCTGCCGGTCCGAGATGATCTCGCCGTCGCTGATCTCGATGATGCGTTCGGCCTGGGCGGCGACATCCGGATCGTGGGTGACGATGATGATTGTGCGGCCGTCCTCGTGCAGTTCGTGCAGGATGCGCAGTACTTCCTCGCTGCTTTTCTTGTCCAGCGCGCCGGTCGGCTCATCCGCCAGGATCACGTCCGCGTCGTTCATCAGGGCGCGGGCAATCGAAACCCGTTGCTGCTGGCCGCCGGACAGCTGACCCGGCCGGTGGTCCGCGCGGTCGTCCATGCCGAGACGGGCGAGCAACTGGTGCGCCTTCTCCAGCCGGTCGGCGCTGCGCTGCCCGGCATAGATGGCCGGGATTTCGACATTACCCGCCGCCGTCAGCTCGGCCAGCAGATTGTAGCGCTGGAAGATGAAGCCGAAATGCTCGCGCCGGAGCGCCGCCAACTCGTCCGGGCCGAGCGCGTCCGTGGATTTACCAGAGACCCGGTAGGTGCCGGATGTCGGCCTGTCGAGGCAGCCGAGAATGTTCATCAGCGTCGACTTGCCCGAACCGGACGCGCCGATAATCGCGACCATCTCGCCGGAATTGATGGTGAGGTCGATGCCCTTCAGGGCCTCGACATAGCCATCGCCGGACGGAAAGGCGCGCCGCAGGTTCTCGATCAGGATCAGGGGATCTGCCATGTCTCTAGAACCGCATCCGGAAGCCGCGTTTGCTTTCGCCGGAGGCACCGCCGCCGGATTGGCCGACGACCACGCGTTCGCCTTCGGCGAGGCCGGAGATCACCTCAACGGTCACCTTGTCGTTCAGGCCGGTTTTAATCCGGCGGTTCTCGATCTGGCCCTTCGCGTCGAGCACCCGGACACTGTATCCCCCATCCCGGCTGCGCTGGCCGAGCGCGGCCGACGGAATGGTGAGCACATCCAGCGCCTGGTTCAGCACGATATGCACCTCCGCCGTCATGTAGGTGCGGAGACGGCGCTCCGCGTTCGGAATGTCGAAGGTGCCGATATAATAGATCGCCGAGGAACTCGTCGTCGAAGAGGTGCTGCTGGATGAGGTGGTGATGGCGCTGTCCGACGTGATGGATTCAGGGGCCGGCTCGATGGCCTGCAGGACCGCGTCGTAACGCCGTTCCGGATCGCCGAGGATGGTGAAATAGACCGGCTGTCCCGGCTCTACCCGGACGACATCGGCTTCCGAGATCTCGGCCCGGACCGTCATGGTGTCGAGCTGGCCGAGAACGATGATGGTCGGCGTCGATTGCGCGGCGTTGACGGTCTGGCCTTCCTGGCTGACCACGGCCAGCACGGTGCCGTCCGTCGGTGCGATGATCTTGGTGTATCCGAGATTGGCATCTGCGGTTTCGACAGCGACTTCGGCTTCCACGATCTCGGCCCTGAGTGCCTCGATCTGCGCCTCGGTGGTGCGCACATCCGCTTCCGCCGTCTCGAAATCGGCCTGGGACACGGCGCGCTGCGCCACCATGGATTTTTGCCGCTTCAGGGTCAGATTGTTCCGGGTCAGGGTCGCCTGCTTCTCGGCCAGTTGCGCCTTCACGTTGGCAAGCGCGGCCTCGGATGTCCGGAGCGCGTTTGTCTGGGTCACGGAGTCGATCTCCGCGATCAGATCGCCCTCCCGGACTTCATCGCCGAGGGCGACATGCAGGGCCGTGATCTGGCCGGAGGCCTGGGCACCGACCGCCACCAGGGTGGATGGCTTCAGGATGCCGTTGGCGAGCACGGTCTCCTCGATGCTGCCGATCGTCGTCGGCCGCGTCACATAGGAGACTTCCTTGGACGGAGAGAGACGTGTCCAGCCGTAATAACCGCCGCCTGCAATCAGGATCAGCACGATGAGGGCGAGGAGGAGGCGTCCGCGTCTGCGGGAGGGTTTCTGTGTCATGATCGGTTGATGACCTGCATATCTCTGGTGCGCATCAGTCGCGGGGGGCGGCGGGATTTTCGATCTCGTCCACACCGTCCCAGCCACCGCCGAGCGCTTTGTTGAGCGTTACGTAGCCGGCGGCGATGGCCACCTGGCTCTGAAGAAGGGAATCCTCCGCCGAATAGAGCGAGCGTTCCGCATCGAGCACGTCGAGGAAGCTGCTTGAGCCAGCCTGGTAGAGTGTCCGCGCCAGTTGCGTCGCGTCCCGGTAGGCATTCGCGGCCTCGGTCAGGGAGCGATAGCGGATGCGCTCCTGAGCCAGTGCGACGATGGCATTCTCGACATCTTCCAGCGCGGTCAGGACTGTCGAGCGGAAGGCGGCCTCGAACTGGTCGCGCTGGGCGACGGCAATGTCGACGGCGGCCGCGAGTTGCCCGCCATTGAAGATCGGCACGCTGACGGACGGGCCGATGAGCCAGCCGATGGAAGAGCCCTTTGCCAGATCGCCGATACTGGAGCCGGAGGTGGAGATGCTGCCGGTCAGGCTGATGCTCGGATAGCGGGCTGCCTCGGCCTCGCCGATCAGGGCGGTGTACTGGGCAAGCTGGCGTTCGGCCGAGCGCACATCCGGCCGGGTCAGCAGGATATCCGCCGGGACGCCTGCCGGAACCGGCTTCACGGGCGTCGGGATCGGCGCGTCGTTTTCGATCATGCCGGTCAGTGCCGCCGGAGGCTGGCCGGTCAGCACGCTCAGCCGGTGGACCGCCTGGGCGTAGGAAACTTCCAGCGTCGGGATATTGGCCTCTGTGCTGCTTGCCTGACCGGCGGCGTTAGCCATGTCCGCGCCGGAGGTCGAGCCTGCCTGGAACATGGTGCGGGTCAGATCCTCGGTCTCGCGCAGGGAGCCGGCAGTGCGCCGGGCAAGTGCGATCCGGGCCCGGAAGCCGCGGGCGGAAACATAGTTCGACGCGATATCGCCGATCAGCGTCAGCATGGTGTCGCGCAGGTCTTCCTGGGCCACGTCGAGGCTGTAGGCAGCGGCTTCGACCCGGCGCTGCTTGCCGCCGAACAGATCCAGCTCCCAGCTCGCATCAAACCCGGCCTGGAAATTCGAGGAGACCGACCCGTTGCTCCGGCTGCGGTTGGCCGCCCCGGTGCCGTCGAGCGTCGGCGACAATGCGCCGCCGACTTGCCGGTAGGTTGCCCGGGCCTCGCGGATCTTTGCTTGCGCCGCCGCCAGGTCAAGATTTTGCCCGCGCGCCATCTCGATCAGCCGGTTCAGCGTCGCGTCGTCGAGCGCCAGCCACCAGCGGGACAGGGCGGGCGCCGTGGAGGCTTTTAGATCGGCAACCGCGACAGCATGCGCATTATCCTTTCCGCTCCAGCTTGCCGGAACAGGCAGAGCCGGTATCGAATAGTCCGGGCCGACCGTGCAGGCCGCGAGCAGACCTGTCAGGGCAACAAGCGCGACACGTCGTGTTGCTGTCGTTTTTCCATTGCGATTCAAGGGGGTCACTCTACCAATCGGCTGAACATTGATATCTGCCGGCGGATGGCTGAACAGGCTTGGACCGCAGGCAAAACAATCGGGACATAAAGCTCTAACGTCCGGGCTCTGATTTTCCGTCGCGCCCGCGCCAGAAAATTTCTGATCGTTCGGTTGAGGCCGTCATCGACATCAAAACAGGCATCGCCGGCTGGCAGGTGGGCTGGCAGCGGATGCCGTCGGAAACGGACATTCCAAGCTTAGGGGCTGTGCCGCCGGAGGACTACGATTTTTTGTCGAAAAAGGCCGGCTCCGGACAGCGCGCGGGGAGTTCGTTTTGCAGTGCAAACAGGGCTGGTTTTGAAGCCCGGCTGCGGTGTATGGTCGAGGTCTCGCGGGCTCCGATGGGGCTCCGGGACGTCCCCGTGGGCAAGGGTGGCCTCGCCGAAAGGCACGATGGCCGCGCGCAAGCGCAGATCCTCCGCCTGATTCATTATCCAAGGATCGGCTTCCGGTCCGCCATCCGGTTCCCTGAGGTTGCCGGTTTTTCGAGGTTGATAGAATGCGTACTGTCTTTGTGAACGGCAGCTATGTTCCGGAGAACGAGGCCCAGATCTCGATCTTCGATCGCGGATCCCTGTTCGGCGATGCCGTCTATGAGGTGACATCGGTTCTCGACGGCAAGCTGGTCGAATATGAAGGCCATATGACGCGCCTGCGCCGGTCCCTGGCGGAGCTGAAGCTGCCGTCCCCTGCGACCGATGAGGAACTGCTCGAAATCCACCGCGAGCTGGTGAAGCGGAACGACCTCACCGAGGGGCTGATCTATCTGCAGATCTCCCGTGGCGCCGCCGACCGGGATTTTCTGTTCCCGGGCGCGGACGTGAAGCCGACCCTGCTGATGTTCCCGCAGAAGAAATCCCTGATCAACAGCGCGCTGGCCGAGCG
>NZ_CAXBDC010000061.1:0-28581 GCF_963974195.1 uncultured Nisaea sp. | reverse complement strand
CGGGTCAGCCCGCCGGTCTGGCGATCCAGATGGAAGCGCAGGGAGAGCCGGTGCAGGTGCCGGAACGTCTTGATGGCGACCGCACGGATCGCCCGTTGGGCGACGCGGGCAAAGAAGAATTCACGCAACTGCGCGAAAGCCTGCTGGCCGAGGCGGGTCATGCCGTAGGCGACAACGATCCATAGCAGGACCGTGAAATCGAATTTATCGCCCGAGATCAGGTCCACCGCTTCCTTGTAGAGGACCGGGACATAAACCGAAGCCGCCTTGGCCATGACAAGGCAGGCAAGCGCCACGACCACCCGTGCCCGCATCTCGAACTGACCTTTCGGCCAGAGATAGGGCAGCAGGGATTTGATCGTATCAAGTTCGGCAGTCGCAGGCGGATCGGACTCGGTCAGGTTAGCGGTCGGTCGACGTGACATGAAATTTCCTGCTGGGCAGCGCCGGGTGGCGCACCCGTTTTTCTTTGTTCGATAAATATGGAACTATAGACCATATGCACAAGGCCGTTCTTTGGCGCAAGCACCAGTGAACGGCAGACGGCCATATTCCTGATCGGCAGACCCGGCCCATAGTCCGGATCCGTAGC
Source organism: uncultured Nisaea sp. (assembly GCF_963974195.1). Taxonomy (NCBI): domain Bacteria; kingdom Pseudomonadati; phylum Pseudomonadota; class Alphaproteobacteria; order Rhodospirillales; family Thalassobaculaceae; genus Nisaea; species uncultured Nisaea sp. The sequence continues at coordinate 27,989 of NZ_CAXBDC010000061.1, read as the reverse complement.
GCCGGCTCTGGCTGAAGCTTCGCAGCTTTGGCTATGCGCCGGGACTATGCCGGAACCACCCTTCAGGGGGGAAGAAACAAATAAATCCCGATATGGCCGTTAAGATCTTAGCCGCTGTTGCGAAGTCCCGCGGCAATTCCGTTGATGGTCAATTGTATGCCCCGCAAGACCTTTGGATCATCCGCATCCCGGCGATAGTCGCGGAGCAGATTGACCTGCAGGTGGTTCAACGGATCAAGGTAGGGGAACCGGTTCGAAATCGACCGTGACAACAAGGGGTTTCCGTCCAGCAGGGTTTCGTCCTGCATGATCTGGAGCAGAGCCTCGATGGACACCTCCCGCTCATCACGGATCCGCTGGAAGATCGCGTCCCGCAATTCCCCATCCTCGACCAGTTCGGCATAGCGCGAGGCGATGGCGATATTGGTCTTGGACAGAACCATGGCCATGTTCGAGAGCTGCGCCTTGAAGAACGGCCATTCCCGATACATCGCCCGAAGACGCTCCAGCCCATCCTCGGGATGCGCCACCAGCCATGCCTGGAACGCGCTGCCAAAGCCATACCACCCGGGAAGCATCAGGCGGCATTGCGACCAGCTGAAAACCCAGGGAATGGCGCGCAGATCAGAAATTTTGCCGAGCTTCTTCCGGGAAGCCGGGCGCGAGCCGATATTCAGGGTCGCGATCTCGTTGATGACCGTTGAGCCCCAGAAATATTCGTCAAAACGCGGCGTTTCATAAACCAGCGCGCGATAGGCCTTGAAAGCACTGGCCGAGAGCTCTTCCATAGCCTCCAGAAATTCCGCCGGAACGTCATCCCGGTCCGGCCGCAACAGCGAGGCTTCAAGGCATGCGGCGGCAAGGATCTCCAGATTTCGGCGCCCAAGATCCGGGTTCGTGTACTTGCTGGAGATGATCTCGCCCTGCTCTGTCAGGCGGATATGACCGTCCACCGCACCGGCCGGCTGGGCCAGGATAGCCTCGAAACTCGGGCCGCCGCCGCGCCCGACGGTGCCGCCACGGCCATGAAACAGGCGCAGCCGGACATTGTGCCGCTGGAACAGGTCGATCAGCGCGATCTCGGCCTTATAGAGCTCCCAGCCGGACGTCAGATAGCCGCCGTCCTTGTTGCTGTCGGAATAGCCGAGCATGACTTCCTGGACACCGCCGAGATCGTCCACCAGCGCGCGATAGGCCGGAATGGATAGCAACCGGTCCATGACTCCAACGCAATTGCGCAAATCCTCGATGGTCTCGAACAGCGGGACAATATTGACGGCGCTTCGGCCTTCCGGCGTGACGAGGCCGACTTCCTTCAGGAGGATTGCCAGCTCAAGCAGGTCCGAGACGCTCTGGGTGTTGGAGATAATCGCGGTGGTAATCGCACGGGGCCCATAGCGCCTGTGCGCCGCCGAAGCAGCCCTGAAGATCGCCAGCTCCTTCTCGGTTTCCTCCGAATAGCTCTCGAACGGACGCAGCAGCGGGCGGAGCGTCCCCAGCTCCGATGACAGCAGGGCGATCCGCTCCTCCTCACCCAGAGCAGCATAATCGGTCACCGCTCCAACCGCCTGCAGCAGATCGCCTACGGTGCGGGCATGCACTTCCGAGTTTTGCCGCATATCCAGCGTGGCGAGATGGAAGCCAAAGCAATCAACCGCACGGCGCAGACGGCGCAGACGCCCTTCGGTCAGCTGGCGAGAGCCATGCGCGACCAGAGAGGCATGCACGATATCCAGGTCCGCGCGCAGGGCTTCAGGATCCTCATATTTGACGAAGGCAGAACGCTCCTCGCTCCCCACAGGCGGGATTCCATGCGCGGGCAGGATATCAGTCGGCAAAGGCTCCTTCACGGCCTCCAGCGTTGCCGCGACCCGGCTGCCAATACCGGAGAGCGCCCGGCGATAAGGCTCCAGCACAGTATGTTGCGAGACGTCCGCTGCCTTGTCCGCCAGTGCCGACAACTCTTCCGACACAGAGACGATGCGCAGGGAAAGGGAAAGCTCGTCCTCCAGCTTCTCCAGCTCCGACAGATAGAAGCCGAGCACGCGCTCGCTCTGCATCTGCAGGGTGCGCTCCACGACAGCGGCGGTCACGAATGGATTGCCGTCCCTGTCGCCACCGATCCAACTGCCGATACGCAGGAAAGACGCCAGCTCGACGGGCTGTTCGCTCCCGTCCATGCTCGTATCCATGGCGGAGATGCGGTCCTCGAGACGGCAATAGAGGCGCGGCAGCTCCCGGAAGAAGGTGTAGTCGTAATATGTCAGCCCGTTCTCGACCTCATCCGCCACATCGAGCCGGCTCTGGCGCAGCAGATTGGTCTGCCAGAGCGTGAGGATCGCGCGGCCGAGCTTGGCGTCGATATCCTCCGCCTCTTCCGCCGTCCACGGCCCCCGTTCCAGCTTGGCGATCAGATCGGCGACAGCCATTTCACGGCGCATGGTGCTTTTGCGGCGCACTTCCGTCGGATGCGCTGTCAGCACCGGGCTGACCAGTGCGTTCCGGAAGAAGGCCTCAAGGCCGCCGGCCGAAAACCCGGCTTCGGCAGCGCGGCCGAGTGCAGCTTCGATGGTCCCGCGCCGTGCGGCTGAACCGGCGATATCGTGGGCCCGGTTCCGGCGGGTGTGATGCAGATCCTCGGCAATGTTCGCGAGGTGCGAGAAATAACTGAACGCCCGGATGACCTGAACCGACTGGTCCGGATTCAGACGCTCAAGAATGCTCTCAAGCTCCTGCTTCGCCGTCAGTTCGTCATCGCGGTGAAAGCGGATAGAGGTCTGCCGGATCGTCTCGATGATATTGAAAACATCCTGGCCTTCCTGCTCCCGAACGGTATCGCCCAACAGGCGGCCGAGGAGCCGGATATTCTCGCGCAGCGGCGCGTCCTTGCCGTCTTCAATGTCTGGATTCAGGCGGGTCTCATCAGGCACAGCACCTCACACCCACACGTAATGCCGCCCGCCCACAAGGACGGACCTCTTGCGCCCGCCTTCATTTGCGGACGCAGCATTTCCTTTTTAGAGAAAGCTGATATGGCACGCCGGTCAAGGGAACATTGCTGTGCCGCAGCCCTGGTAACGGGCTGATTGTCAGCGAGGGTCAGGAAGCGACGTTGAAGCTCTCGCCGCAGCCGCAGCGGCTTTCCTCGTTCGGATTGTTGAAGACGAAGCCGGAATAATATTTGTCTTCCTGGAAATCCATCTCGGAGCCGAGGATGAACATCACGGATGTCGGATCGACAAAGATGGTGACACCCTTGTCCTCGACCATATCCTCGAACTTCTTCCGCTCCTTGGCATACTCGACGAAATAGCTGAGGCCAGAGCATCCCTTGGCTTTCACGCCAACGCGCAGACCAAGAACGCCGTCCTCGGGTTTCGCCGCCATTAGGGACTTGACCCTTTCCGCAGCAGCGTCCGTCAAAGTGATCGGGGCTTTACCGGGCTGAAACATGGTGTCTCTTTCCTCTGTTAGCCTGTCATCTCTATATAATGATGCGCTGGGTCATATTCTAGAACATGTTGAGCGCGAGACGGGCCTCGTCGCTCATCCGCTCCGGCGTCCAGGCGGGCTCCCAGGTCAATTCGACCTGAACCCGGCCAACACCTTTGACGCCTGCCGCCGCTTCGCCGACATCAATCGGAAGCTGCCCCGCGACCGGACAGGCCGGTGCCGTCAGGGTCATCAGGATCTTCACATCACCGGTTTCCGCGATGGCGATCTCGTAGACCAGACCAAGCTCATAGATATCGACCGGAATTTCCGGATCGTAGACTTCTTTCAGCGCAAGGATGATATCGTCTTCCTTGGCGACGGCCACGCCTTCGGCGAGCGGCTCACCGGTTTCGGCGACGACGCCTTCTTCCGGCGGCGGAAGATCGAGAAAGTCATGCATTCCGGGGCCTGCGTGCATCACGAAAATATCTCCCTCACCTTTTCCAGGCTATCGACCAGTGCGTCGATATCCTGGCGGGTGTTGTAAAGGCCGAGACTGGCCCGGGCCATGGCCGGTACATCGAACCGGTCCATCAGCGGCTGTGCGCAATGGTGTCCGGCACGCACAGCGACACCGGCCTGATCGATGATGGTCGAGATATCGTGCGGATGGGCGCAATCCATAACGAAGGACAACACGCTCGCCTTGCCCGGCGCCGTGCCGATCAGGCGCAGCCCCTGGACTGATGCCAGCCGCTGGGTTGCGTATGTCAGCACATCGCCCTCATGCGCGCCGATCGCCGCCATGCCGATGGCGTTCACATAATCGACTGCCGCACCAAGACCAACGGCCTGCACGATCGGCGGTGTTCCCGCCTCGAACTTGTGCGGCAAGTCCGCCCAGGTCGATTTCTCGAGCGTGACCGTGCTGATCATGTCGCCACCGCCCTGCACCGGCGGCATCTTCTCCAGCAACTCTTCCTTGCCGTAAAGAATGCCGATCCCGGTCGGACCATAAAGCTTGTGGCCGGAGAAAGCGTAGAAATCGCAATCGAGATCCTGCATGTCGACCGGCATGTGGGTAACGCCCTGCGCCCCGTCCACGACCAGGATCGCACCGGCCTTGTGGGCGAGCGCGGCGATTTCCTTCACCGGCAGAACCGTGCCGAGCACGTTGGAGACATGCGGCACGGCGATGATCTTCGTCCGGTCCGTGATCAGCGCTTCCAGCGCGGAGAGGTGAAATGCCCCCTCCTCGTCCACGTCGGCAGCCTTGAGCTCCAGCCCCTTCTCGTCCCGGATCATCTGCCACGGCACGATGTTGGAGTGATGCTCCATCGTGGTGATGATGATTTCGTCGCCTTCCTTGAGGAAGGCACGGGCATAGGACTGGGCCACCAGATTGAGCGCGTCCGTGGTGCCACGGGTATAGATGATCTCGTGGCTGTGCTTCGCGTTGATGAAGCTCTGCACCTTCTCCCGAGCGCCTTCATAGCGAGCCGTCGCCAGCTCGCTCAGATAATGCAGGCCACGATGGACGTTGGCGTACTCGGCCTCGTACATCCGGGTCACGGCATCAATCACCTGCTTCGGCTTCTGGGCCGAAGCGGCAGAGTCGAGAAAGACCAGCGGCTTGCCCCGTACCAGCGTTGACAGTGCCGGGAAGTCCTGCCGGAAGCGTTCGACGTCGTAACCCGCCTCGCTCATTGCGCCGCATCCTCTCTTTTCGCGCGCTCTGCCAGCCAGTCGGTGATTTTCGCACCAAAGGCCTCGGCCACGGACTCCATCCGGATTTCCTCCAGCGCATCGCGGAGATAGGCTTCGATCAGCATGTTGCGGGCATCATGCTCCGCAATGCCGCGCGCTTTCAGATAGAAGAGCTGATTGTCGTCCAGCTCGCCAACCGTGGCGCCATGGCTGCATTTCACATCGTCTGCATAAATTTCCAGCTCCGGCTTGCTGTCGATCTCCGCCTTGCGGGACAGCAAAAGGGCCCGGTTCATCTGGTAGCCGTCGGTCTTCTGCGCCGGGCGCTGCACCAGGATCTTGCCCTGAAATACACCGCGACCGTTCTCATCCAGCACGCCCTTGTAAATCTCGCGAGACTGGCTGTTCGGCTTGGCATGCTCGATGAAAGTGGTGTTGTCGTGATGCTGGTTCGCCGCTGCCATGTAGACGCCGTTCACCGCATAGAGGATCTCGGAGCCGTCCAGCTTGCCGCGTATTTCGTTCCGGGCCAGCTTCGCACCGCAGGACAGGGCGAAATTGTCGTAGATCACCTTCTCGCCGCAGGTCACATGGGTCATCGCGACGTGATAGGCCGAGCGGGCCTCGTTCTGCAGCTTGTAGTGATGGAAGACCGCCTCGTCCCCGACCGTGACATGGGTCACGGAGTTGGAGAAGTAGCTGCTCTCGCCCACACCAACATGGCTTTCCACCAGCGTCGCCTTGGCGTTCGCTCCGACCCAGACGACGTTGCGCGGTGCAAAAGCCACCGGCTCGTCACCGGCCGTACCGATGGAGATGATGTGAACCGGCTTTGCGATCTCGGCGTTCCTGGCAATCTCGATCAGCACACCGCCGGTGATTCCGGCCGTGCTCAGGGCCGCAAGCGGCAGCCCGTCAATCGCGCTCTCGTCCTCAAGCACGCTCTTGACCACGCCATTGCCCCATTCGACAGCCTTCGCCAGCGGCGTAATCGCCAGACCGGCAGGCAGGTTCTCAAGCGTCGAGCGGCTTTCATCGAGCTGACCGTTCACCAGAACGATCTCGATCCCCTTGATGTCCGCCACGCTGTCGCGCGGGATCTCAACGGCTTCCACAGCGGCGGAGGGTGCCGCGAAGGCGATGCTGCCAAGGCTGCGCAGGCTGGTATATTTCCAGGCTTCCGTCCGGTTGGTCGGCAGACCCAGGCTCTCGAAGCGCGCAGCGCCCGCGGCGGTAACCGCCCCGTACCAGTCCGGCGCGCCGCCAAGGGGCGCCGCCGCGCTGAAAGCCTTCAGCAGCGCATTGTCATTTGCCATATCGTTCGGCATGTCTCGTTCTCCGAACCTGTTCAGGCAGCCTTGCCGGTGAAATCGGCATACCCATTTTTCTCAAGCTCAAGCGCGAGCTCCTTGCTGCCGGACCGCTGGATCCTGCCCGCTGCCATGACATGCACGAAGTCCGGCTGGATGTAATCCAGCAGGCGCTGATAGTGCGTGATCAGCAGCATGCCGCGATTTTCGTCGCGCAGCGCGTTCACACCGTCGGCAACAATCTTCAGGGCGTCGATATCCAGGCCGGAATCTGTCTCGTCGAGAACGCAAAGGGTCGGCTCGAGCACCGCCATCTGCAGGATCTCGTTCCGCTTCTTCTCGCCACCGGAGAAGCCGACATTCACGGCGCGTTTCAGCATGTCGTCGCCCATTTCCAGCGACTTCGCCTTGGCGCGCACCAGCTTCAGGAACTGCATCGCGTCCAGCTCCTCCTCGCCGTGATACTTGCGCTTGGAATTCAGCGCCTCGCGCAGGAAGGTCATGCCCGGCACGCCCGGAATTTCCACCGGATACTGGAAAGCCAGGAAGACACCTTCGTTGGCGCGTTCTGACGCGTCCAGCTCAAGCAGGTCTTTGTCGCCGAAGATCACTTCGCCCTCGGTCACTTCATAGCCGTCACGGCCAGCCAGCACGTAGGACAGCGTGCTTTTGCCGGACCCGTTCGGGCCCATGATCGCATGCACTTCGCCGGGCTGGATGACGAGGTCGATCCCTTTCAGGATTTCCTTGCCTTCCTCTTCCAGCGAGGCGTGCAGATTCTTGATTTCCAACAGAGCCATATCTCTCTCCGAACGTCGTATTTTTTTGATGTTGTGGCGCGTCAGCCGACGCTGCCTTCAAGACTGATGCCGATAAGTTTCTGTGCCTCAACGGCGAATTCCATCGGAAGCTCTTTCATGACTTCCTTGCAGAATCCGTTGACGATGATCGAGACCGCGTCCTCTTCCGAAAGGCCGCGCTGGGAACAGTAGAAGAGCTGGTCCTCGCTGATCTTCGAGGTTGTCGCCTCATGCTCGATCCGGGCCGAAGGGTTCCGGGATTCGATGTAGGGCACCGTGTGGGCGCCGCACTGATCACCGATCAGCAAGCTGTCGCACTGGGTATAGTTGCGGGCGCCCTCGGCCCCCGGCAGAACCTTGACCAGGCCGCGATAGGTATTGTCCGCCCTGCCAGCGCTGATGCCCTTGGAAATGATCGTCGACTTCGTGTTCTTGCCGATATGGATCATCTTGGTGCCGGTATCGGCCTGCTGGGCGTTGTTGGTGATGGCGACCGAATAGAACTCGCCGACCGAATTATCGCCCTGCAGGATGCAGCTCGGGTATTTCCAGGTAACGGCGGAGCCGGTTTCCACCTGGGTCCAGGAGATCTTCGAGCTGTCGCCACGGCAGGCACCGCGCTTGGTCACGAAGTTGTAGATGCCGCCGGCACCTGTCTCATCGCCCGGATACCAGTTCTGCACCGTCGAATACTTGATCTCCGCGTCCTTCATGGCGACCAGTTCGACAACCGCGGCATGAAGCTGGTTCTCGTCCCGCTGCGGAGCAGTGCAGCCTTCCAGATAGGAGACGTAGGAGCCTTCCTCGGCAATGATCAGCGTGCGTTCGAACTGTCCGGTATTTTCCGCGTTGATACGGAAATAGGTGGATAGTTCCATCGGGCAGCGCACGCCCTTCGGGATGTAGACGAAGGAGCCGTCGGTGAAGACCGCGCAGTTCAGCGTCGCGAAGTAGTTGTCGGAATACGGGACGACCGAGCCGAGATACTTCTTCACCAGCTCCGGATGCTCCTTGATGGCTTCCGAAATGGAGCAGAAGATGACGCCGTATTCTGCGAGCTTCTTGCGGTATGTCGTCGCGACGGACACGGAATCGAACACCGCATCGACAGCAACCACGCCAGCAAGGATTTCCTGCTCTTTCAACGGAATACCGAGCTTCTCATAGGTGCGCAGAAGCTCCGGATCAACCTCATCCAGGCTGTTCAGCTTCTCTTTAACCTTCGGTGCTGCGTAGTAATAGATATCGCTGAGATCGATCGGTGTGTACTCGACCTTGGCCCAATCCGGCTCTTCCATGGTCTTGAAGTGCTCGTAAGCCTTCAAGCGCCATTCCAGCATCCATTCCGGCTCTTCCTTCTTGGCCGAAATGAAGCGGATCACCTCTTCACTGAGGCCTTTCGGAGCCATATCGGACTCGATGTCGGTAACGAACCCGTACTTGTATTTTTCAGTACCGAGCTGTTCGACCTGTTCGATTGTCTCGACAGTTGCCGCCATGATTGTCTTATCCCGCTATCCTAAAACGCCAGTCTCAATTGCACTCGAATTCGTCCGTCAGCCGTCAGCCGTCACCGGTTGACGCATGCCCGCCGCAGCGGGCTGTAACGGAAACATTTCCGTCGGGTCCAGAAGGTCTGCCAGGGTGACATCCTCCAGCGCCCGCCTCACTGCGAGATTGACCCTGTTCCAGTTCCCGCTGATCGGGCAGGAATTGCTGACCTCGCACTGGCCGTCGCTGTCATCCACACAGGCTGTCAGCGCTATCGGGCCATCAATGGCCTGAACGATGTCCGCCACCGTCACCTGCTCCGCCGTCCTGTCCACCGAATAACCGCCATTCGCCCCGCGATGCGAGGTCACAAGCCCCACACCGGCAAGGATTTTCAGCAGCTTCGAGACAGTGGGAAGCGGTATCGCCGTTGTTTCAGACAGCACTGCCGCAGTCCGGACACGGCCCGGGTCCCGGGCCATCTGGCCGAGCACCACCACCGCATAATCTGTCATCTTGTTCAGCTTCAGCATCGCACCGTCCATAAAGCGGACTAAATTCGTACCAATTAATTAACCTCACTGGCGCGAAAATCAACCTGAAACTCCGGACCGGGCAGATTTTTTTTGAAAGATTCTAATTCCGGGCGGGCACCGGCACAGCGAGATATTCAGGAAGACCCAGGCCGCGAAATATCGCAGGATGCGGGCCTCGCGGCATAAAGGATATGCCAGCCACTGTCTTTCACGCACCAGATAGCTGACGAACCCCTGCATGTCCACGACGAACACCTCCTCACAGCCTCTGCTCGCCGTCCTCTGGATGATGGGAGCGCTTGCCTCCTTCACATCGATGGCCGTGGCCGCCCGCGAGCTGACCCAGGAAATTTCGGTCTTCCAGGTCATCTTCATGCGGACGGTGATCTGCGTGCTCCTGCTCAGCCCCTACGCCTGGAAGCTCGGCCTCACCGGCTTGGGGACAGCACGCCTGAAAGTGCATCTCAGCCGGAACATCATTCACTTCGGCGGTCAGCTCGGCTGGATCTTCGGCGTCAGCATGCTGCCGCTGGCCGCTGTCTTCTCCCTCGAATTCAGCGCCCCGATCTGGACCGCCATCCTGGCGGCAATCTTTCTGAAGGAGCGCCTGACCCGGATACGGGTTATTTCCGTTCTCCTCGGATTTGCCGGGATACTGGTGATCCTGCGGCCCGGCTCCGAGCTGTTGCAGCCGGCGTCCTTCGCGGTGATCGGTGCCGCCGTCTGTTTCGCCTGCACCTACGTCTTCACCCGCGGACTCGCCTCGACGGAAAGCGCCTTCAAGATCATTTTCTACATGAATCTGATCCAGCTCCCCATGGGCCTCATCCCGTCGGTGGCCCTCTGGGTCACCCCGTCCGTGGACGTTTATCCTTACATTGCCGTGCTCGGTGTCGGCGGCATCACCTCGCACTACTGCATTGCCCGGGCCATGGCGCATGCGGATGCGACAATCGTCAGTCCTCTGGATTTCCTGAGGCTCCCGCTCGTCGCCGTTATCGGGTTCTGGCTCTATCATGAGCCCTGGAACCCCTATGTCCTGATCGGCGGCGCCATTACTTTTTCCGGAAACCTTCTGAATATCTGGAGCGAGCAAAAAGCGAGCAGGCTTAACCGATGAATTCAGATGACTGGTGAGAGACCATCCGCCACCATGGCGACCGGCACGCGTCCCGTTTTGGGAAACATCTTTATCCACCGCCATTTTACCAATAAAATAAATGGAAAATCGGTGGAGATGATCGGGCAGAATGCTTCGAAAAAAGACTCTGGAGATCCTCACTCTTAGGGAGGGATCTTGGGCGATTGAAAGCGCCGCACGCGACCTGGAAAGTGCCGAGAAAGCTGCCTTGCAGTTTCTTGGCAAGCCCGGTGTCATGGGCGTGCGTGTCCTCAAGGAAACAACCAAGGACATCGGCAATCCGTCTCCCGGCGATATCCTTTTCGAAAAGCTCCGCGCAACAGGCAGCAATGACCGGATCGCAGTCGGCGAGGCCAGCAGGCTGGCCCCGGTATGCGAGGACATCGAGGATCTGTTTTCCGGCGGTGGCAGGAAGTCGATCAACCGGCTGTTCCGGGCTTATCTCGACAAGAACACCGTGACCGCGACCGAGATCATGCACAACGCCCGTGAGATGAAACGGGTCATGGATTTCGAAAGCCTGATGCCCTCCGCCATCGCGAAGGTCGCCCAGATGCAGGCCCGCGATATCGAAGGCATGGAGACAAGTTCCCGGCGGGATACGCTTTTCGGTTTTGTCGACAGGATCAACCAGCGGGCAAAGCAGGCCGAAGGCGTGGATCTCCCATCACTCAGCAAAACCGACATCAACGACGCCATCAGCGAGATCAACCAGAAAGCCAATGGCGAATCTCCGGGATATCTGTTTCGGGTCGCCGCCAGCCGCGAGCTTGTCAATGTCAGGGACTGGTGGGGAAAATTCGCCCTGTCCGTCGATTGGGCCGGCGCCTGCAAATCCGATCCGGCACTCGCCAATCTCGACTGGTTCATCAGCGATGCACTCAGCAATGCATCCGTCCTGCAGGATCTTCTCGGCGATCAGGAAACACTCGCCGGCGCCCTGATCTCGCTGATCGAAATCGCCGACGGCGTTCGGGAAATCGATCCTGAAAAAGCGGCCGATTCAACAACAACCGAAGCGACGGCGGCGAAGATCAACAGCCTGTTCAAGGCAGAGAAGCTCCCCGAGGCCAAATTGTCCGTCATGGACCGGGTGTGCCGGCAATTACAGGGCAGCGGCTCCCTCTCCAAAGACAAGGCGGAGGAGCCTAAGATCTTCCGCGAGATGCTCGTGCGCCTGATCCCGGGCACCGAGCTTACCGGCGGCCCGGAAATGGCCGAAGCCATCACGCACCGTCAGTCCAACATCATCAACAAGGGCGGCGAACGCGGTCTGAAGGACGCAACCGCAAGCGTCCTGCCCGCGCTCCGGGATCCAGGCCGCAAGGCAGGTTATCTGCTTTCCCTGATGGACAGCGAGCTCGGCAAGGATCTGCTGAAGGACGATATCGACCAGCATCTGAACGGGCTGTTCATGACGCCGGAATCCGTCAACCAGATCATTCGCACCGGCGTGGCGCCCAACAAGAAGATGGAAAAGATCACCTCCATCTTCTACCGGATCCAGAAATCAAACCTGCCGGATGCCCGAAAACAACAACTGACGCAGCATCTGGATGAATTGCTGGCGACCTATGTTGTCGACGGCAAGATCCTGGACCGGCTGGATGATCCGAACAAACCCCTGCATATCCGCGCCTTCATGCTGGTCAGCATGTGCCAGCCGGAAATGCTTCCCGATGGAAAAGCCTCCAAGCTGGCCCGGGAAATCATCGTCAAGCATCTGCGCCGCCCGAACTTCGAAACCGAGCTGGTGGCTCAGGTTCCGGACGCGGCAAAGAAGGAAAAGATCCTGCGGGATTTCCATGTGCAGCTGCACCGGAGCGGATTCTTCAATTAATCCACATCCCTGTTCAGGAATTCGTGGAGCTGCTGTTCGCCGATATCGCATTCATAGGGCTTGGCCCCGCCGCCCATCTGCACCGGGATTGCCCGGACCGGCCTTTCAGGCACCAGACCGGCAATTTCCAGGATCATCTTGCGCCTGACGGCGGCGGCAAAGGACCGGATCCCCTTGGCGACAATAATGAATGCACCATCCCCGCCGATCACGCATTCCTCGTAATAGACATCCAGATCAACCAGTTTCGGAAAGCCGTAGGGTGATTGCCGCTCATTGAGGATCGGCAGGGCGTTGATGGTAATCCCGCTGGCGATTGCCAGATCCCGGGCCTTATCGACCTTGACGCCGGTATTGTTCGGCCCGTCGCCCGAAATATCGATCACCTGACGTTCCGAAAAAAACCGTGCATCCCGGAACCAGTTCGTTGCGTAGGTGAGCATATTGCCGATCGATGTACGCCTCCCGGCCATATGCGGGCGCTCCCTGATGCTGTCCGCGGCGGCATGAGCCGCTGCACGGCTGTCGATCAGGGTCCAGTCAAGCAGGACACGCTGGTGATCCCCGCCCGCCCACTCGACATAGCCGAGCGCAATCCGGCCGGTCTGACCGGACAGGATCGTGTTGATGACGGTATCGTCCTTCAGCGCCTTCACATAGCCGTCGCGCTGAAGATCTGCCTCCCAGAAATCGATGGAGCCGGAAACGTCGACCGCGAGCAGCAGCTTCAGATCGACAAGCTGCGGGGAAGCCTGAGACAGGGTCTGGGCCGAGGATGATACCGGGGTCAGCGCAACCGCGAGCAGCGCGCCGAATGCGACTTTACGCCAACCACCGATAAAACCCGAACACGGCATACCAGGCGACCTCCGCCTGTATTAGCGCGCAGAACCTGCCTTCAAGGCAAGCCTATGATGAGAAGAACTCTCTCAAGTGTGCGTTATAGGTCTCCGCCACCTCGAGATACGGAGCATGCCCCGCCCCCTTGAGTCGGATATGGCGTCCTGCCGGATAGAGTGCCGCCAGTGCTTCGGATTGACGTTCAGAGACAACCTTGTCCCCGTCCCCGGAGAACAGCAGGACCGGGCATTTGATACCGGGTGCAATCGGCTTTGTGTCCGCGTGATGCAGCATGGTTGCGCAAGTCCGCAGCCCCGGCGCGGTAATCCCGGCGGCAATTTCCTGAACCTGAGCCCGGATCTCGTCCGGCGCAACGTCGGCAACCATCATGCCGGAGCGCGCCGCCGCGTATTTGGCGCTGCCTTCCGTCTCCAGCGTTGCGATCCGCGTCGCATAGCTGCCTGACAGCGGCTGGCTCGACGGCGCGGCACTGCCCGAATGGGTGCAGGACAACACCATATGCTGCGCCCTGTCCCCCGCTTCGGCAGCAACGGCCTGCGCGACAACACCGCCCATGGAATGACCGATGACGGAGAATTTCTCGACACCGAGATGGTCGAGCAACGCCAGTGCCAGAACGGCGAACGCCGTCTGGTCCGGCCCGACAACCATGGTCTCGCCATAACCGGGCGCGTCCCAGCCGATGATGTGGAAAGCATCGGACAAGTCCGCATACTGGGCTTTCCAGGTCCGGGAATTTCCGCCGAGGCCATGCAGCGCCAGGATCACCGGTTTGCCCTCTCCGGCTCCGGCTTCGCGGTAGGACACACGTCCGGCCGCCGTCTCGACGCGTTTGGCTTCAGGTTCCGTTGTCACGTTTCAGTCCTCCGGTTAGCCGCGCGCGGCGACATGATATTCGGGATTAGGCATCAGATGCACAGCACTGGCGACCCGGTTCGACATGTTGAAGAAACCGGCAACATTGGCGATGTCCCAGATATCCCGATCGGAAAAGCCTGCATCGCGCAGGGATTGACGATCCGCTTCCGTCATATCGTAAGGCGCGCGTGTCAGTTTCTCGACGAAAGCCACCATCGCCCGCTCGCGCTCGTCGAGATCGGCGTAACGGTGATTGAAGACGAGGCCTTCCCCCAGCTCCGGACGGCCGGAAAGCTCACGCACCGCCGCGCCGTGGGCGACCAGGCAATAATAACAATGGTTCACGGACGAGACGACGACCGCGATCATCTCCCGCTCCAGCTTGCTCAGGCCGGACGGGCCGAGCATCAGCGTATTGTAGAGCGTGGTGAAGCCGCGCAGATGCGTGTCGTCAAAGCTGTAGGCCTTGATCACATTCGGCACCATGCCGAGCTTTTCCAGGCACAGTTCCCAGTATTTCCGGGTTTCCTCGGACAGATTCTCGATATTCGGTACCGGCAGGCCGACTTCCAGGGCATGCACTTTTTCTTTAGTCACGTCTTTCCTCCAGGTTAACCCGCACTGTCCAGTGCCGCCAGTTCGCCGACGGTCACCGGTTTGATCGGTGGGCGGATTCGGTAATAACCGATAGCGTCAGGCTGCTTGCCATGCGCGTCGGCCAGAATTTCAGTCACGGTCAGGCCACACATCCGGCCCTGGCACGGCCCCATCCCGGCACGCAGGAAGGCCTTGGCCTGATTTGGCCCGGGAGCCCCGTCCGCCGCCGCACCGCGCACCGCGCGGGCGCTGACTTCCTCGCACCGGCACACCGCGATATCGCCGTCCAGAGCAGCGATCCATGCAGGCGGAGGATACATCGCATCGAGCATCGGCCGGACGGCGCGGGCGGCCAGCAGCCTGTCGCCCGGTCCCGTCGCTTTCAGATCCCGCTCTGCCTCGGACATCGTTCCCGTACGCCCGGCAATGGCCAGCCCGGCAAGATGCCCGGCGGCAGCAGCCGCTTCCGCACCGGCGATACCGCCACCATCTCCGGCAACGAAAATACCGGGGACGGAACTCTCGCCCCACGGATCCAGCACCGGATGGAAGCACCGCTGTGCCGCGTTCCAGCGATGATCGCAGCCGATCAGCCGGGTCAGTTGCGGGTTCGGCACCACGCCTTCATGCAACAGCAAACTTGCCGCGGGCAGCTCATGGCTCTCTCCGCCGGAAGTAAAGCGAACCCGTTCCACGGCTGCCTCGCCAATGGCCGCGAGATCACGCACATCGCGATAGACAGGTACGCCCGATTGTTTCATCGCCCGGAGCAGCTTTCGCCCCTTCAGCAGGGTGCGCCAGCCCAGCATTGCGCGGGGCAGATGCGGCAACCCGCGTCCCGGCGCGCCGGAGGGCGTCGTATCCAGGATCGCCGAGACGGGGATATGGGCGGCGGCGCATTGCGCGGCGAACAGCAGCAGCAACGGCCCGCTTCCGGCCAGCACCAGAGGCGCGTCCGGATACAGGCCGGAGGATTTCAGCACGGTCTGCGCGGCACCGATTGTCATCACCCCGGGCAGGGTCCAGCCCGGCACCGGCACCGGGCGCTCCATCGCGCCGCTGGCAATCAATACCTGCCCGGCGACAACCTGCTCCGTGCCGCCATTGCGGGCCACGACCACACTCTTGTCGCCCTTTTCCGGGCAATCCAGATGCCAGACCATCGCCGATGGCCAGTATTCCGCCCCGCAGGACCGGAAGCGGCCGGCAAGCACGGCACCGGCGGCATAATCCTCTCCCAGAAAGGAAAGGTTCGCCGGGCGATCCCGTTTGTTACGCTCGACCGCCCGCCAGATCTGCCCGCCCGGCTCCGGTTGCTCGTCAACCAGCAACACCGAAAGACCGGCTTCCCGAGCCGTCACGGCCGCAGCCATACCGGCCGGGCCGGCCCCGATCACAACCAGATCAAACCGCGTCATCGGCGGCCTCCCCGGCTTCGGAAGAATTTCCGGGTAATCCCGGCGCGCCCTGCTGCCGGCGCACATCCATGCCATCACGCACTTCGACCAGACAGCCCTGACGGTTCGACACGCCGTCGATCTCGATCAGACATTCGAAGCAGACGCCCATCATGCAATATGGTGCGCGTGCCGTGGCGGATTTCGGCGTGGTGCGGGAATGGCCGATCCCGGCGCCGAGCAGAGCCGCCGCGACGCTGTCCCCGCGATGGGCTGACATGGCTTCGCCCTCGAAAGTGAAATGCACCTGGCGGGCGCGCGGATCAGGCAGCCGGCGAAACATGAAAACGCTCCGAAGAGAAGGCGGCGAACCGCTCATTGAAACCACCCTTGAGGATGGTGGGGGCAAGATCGAGTGCATGGGCAGCCGCCAGGGTGACGCCGCTGTGACATGAAATGCTGAAAGCACCCGGCGCCGTCTCGGACTCGCGGTAGATCGGGAAGCCGTCCGGCGCCATCACCCGCAATGCGCTCCAGGTGCGGACGATCCGGGCATTTTTCAGGATCGGGAAATAGCGAACGACATTGCGCGCGATCTCGCCGAGTTTCGTCGGATTGATCGAGGTGTCGTATCCCGCATCCTCGTGGCTGTTGCCGAAATTGATGGTGCCGTCGGCGGTCTGCCGGGCATTCACCAGCAGCATCGGCATGATCGGCTGCATCCGTTCGGTGATCAGGATATGGCCCCGGTTCGGCTTCACCGGAATATCCAGTCCGACCATCGGCGCCAGCCATTTGTTGGCGATACCGGCAGCGATCACCAGTTTGCCGCCCCTGAAAGTCCCGGCCCCGGTCTCGGCCCGGAAGCCGTCACCGTCTTTCGCGATGGAGAGTGTCCTGGCGCCGCTGACATAGCGCACGCCGAGCTGCTGGGCGGCCGCATGCAGGCTGCGCAGCAGGTAGAGCGGATTGACGTGTCCGTCATGCGGGCTGAAGCTGGCGCCGGTCACTTCCGGGCCGACAAAGGGCATGATCCTGCGCACCTCGTCCGCATCGATCATCCGGCGGTCATTCTCACCGACGCCGGGCTGATTATGCATCCGGCGGATCTCTTCCTCGTTCTCCCGGAATGACTCCTCGCCGAGGCAAAGCTCAAGCCCGCCCTCCTGCTTCAGTTCGATATCGCGGCCATTATGCTCCAGCATGCCTTCCGCGAAACCGCTATAGAGGTCCTTCGAGCGCCGGGTCCAGCTGGCATAATCCGGCATGCCGTCGCCCTTGCCCTGGACCCAGACCAGCCCGAAATTTCCGCGCGACGCCCGGAAGGCGACGTCGCCTTCGTCAAGGATGGTGACGGATGCACCCTCCCGGGCCAGCCCGTAGGCGACGGCGGAGCCGACCAGACCGCCGCCGACAACAATGACATCGGAACTGCCAGCCATCGCGCGTCAGTCGAGCAGGGTTTCGAGATCGGCCTGCACCGCCTTGTCGAAGCCGATCAGGCGGATTTCGCCGAGATCGATCACCGGGCGTTTGACCAGGGAGGACTGGCTGGCCAGCAAAGCCGGTGCGCTGTCGGCATCGACGCCCGCCTGGATGGCTGGATCAAGCTTGCGCCAGGTGGTGCCACGCTTGTTCAGCACCTTCTCGACACCGAGTTCGGCAATCCATTCGGCAGCGCGCTCCTGCGTCAGCCCGCCCTTCTTGAAGTCATGAAAATTGTAGGAGACACCGCGCGCGTCCAGCCATTTGCGGGCCTTCTTCACCGTGTCGCAATTGGCAATGCCATAGACCGTGATCGTCACTTTCAGTTCCTTTCCATGCGGGGCGGCAGATCGTCGACCACCGCCAGCAGCACATCGACGAGGCTGCGACCGAGAGTCTTGGAGCGCTCCCCGTCCCAGCCATGCACCGGATCCGGCTGATTGTCCGCGTCCTTGAACGGCATCTCCAGAGTCATGGAGAGCGCGCCCAGCCGGTTTGCGATATGACCGGTCGAGGTGGTGAGATTGCCCTTGCCCGGCGCCGGCTTGGGATAGCCGTGCGCGGTCTGGAAATCCGGGTTCATCGCCGCGTAGGTCTGCTGGAACCGGTCCAGCATAGCGACATGCGCGTCGGAAATTCCGGGCACGCCATAGCTTCCGGCGATGAAATTATACGGGATCGCCTCGTCCCCGTGCACGTCGAAAGACAGATCGACGCCAAGCCGCTCCATCGCCTGCAGCACGGCCAGCACTTCCGGGCTTTTCTCCGCGCTCGGCGCCGCCCATTCGCGGTTGAGATTCACGCCCAGTGCATTGGTCCGCAGATTGCCGCGCCGGCTGCCATCCGGGTTCATGTTCGGCACGGCATAGATCACCGCTTTTTCCAGCAACGCCCGGCTGACGCCATCCGCCGGATCGAGCAGCCGCTCGATAAAGCCTTCCATGTACCATTCGGCCATCGGCTCGCCCGGATGCTGGCGTCCGAAGACCCAGAGCGGCTTCCGTCCCTCTTCCGCCGCGCCGATGGTCAGCATGTCGATGGTCTGCCCGTCATGCGTCTCACCGATCACCTCCACCGCGCAGCGCGTCGATTGCTGGGCGGCGGCGATCAGATCCTCGTGCCGCTCCATCGAATAGGGCGCGAAATAGGCGTACCAAACGTAATCCGCCTCCGGCACATGCCGGATCGTCAGCTCCTTGCCGTCATAGGAGGTGGGCACCCGGAACCAGGTTTCCCGGTCGTAGGAGGCACAGGCCCGGTAATTCTCCCAGCCCTTTGGATAGCTCGACCCGCCCGCGTTCAGGATGCGCATCGTCACCCCGCGCCCGGCCGCACCGGCGAGGCGGAAATGGAACCACTGGTAAAAGTCGGACCCGGTATCCGCCGGAATGCGGAGCTGGATGTCGTTCGGATCGTCTGCGGAGACGACCTCGATATTACCGCTGTCGAACGCGGCGTCGATACGGAGCATGGGATCTCCCGGAGAAATGAGAAATGGAGGTTAGTAGTGCGGCAGGCGTTTGGAAAGCCGGATCGGGGAGACGGATTTGTGCAACGCGGGAACGAAAGCGAACGGGCCGCGCCCCTCACCGCTTGCGGACAAACTCCGTCCTGAGCACCAGCCCCTTGATCCCTTCGTACTTGCAGTCGATCTCCTCGGGATTGGCCGTCAGGCGGATCGACTTGATCACCGTGCCTTGCTTCAGGGTCTGCCCCGCGCCCTTCACCTTCAGGTCCTTGACCAGCGACACCGAGTCCCCGTCCGCGAGCACATTGCCCGCCGCGTCGCGCACTTCGTTCGCCGCGGCCTGCTCCGCCGCGACCTCGGAAGCCGGGCGCCACTCGCCAGTCACTTCGTCATAAACGTATTCGTCATCCTGATCGGACATAAGGGATCTTTCGGGAATGGAAACAAGGCCATCCCTTATACGCCCCTGCCCCGCCGGCACAATACCGGCGCCACACCACACCGGCTCCTAGGGCTTCAGGATCAGATACCCGCCGGCCGCGACGAAGAACGCTCCCGCCAGCGTCTTTGCCTGTTTCCGGTAAGCAAACCCTGTCGCCTTGGCGGCCAGCCGTCTTGCCGCCACCGCATAGACGACCTTCACCCCGCCCACGGCGATCACCGTGATGACGGAGAGCAGCACGATATCCGCCCCGGACAGGGCGCCGAGATCGGTGAAGGTCGGCAGCAGGCTGGCATAGAAGAAGATCGCCTTGATATCGCCAAGGGTGAGCAGCAGGCCGGCCGCGAAGCTTGCCGGCAATCCGCCGCGCGCGGCTTTGGATACGGGCGCGGGCTCTTCTGGGACAGGCTTCGCGAACTGACTGCGGATCAGCCCTGCACCGAACCAGATCAGGTAAAGAGCCGCCGCGTATTTGATCAGCGCGAACAGCGTGCCGAGCTGGCTTGCCAGTGCCGCCATGCTCAGGATCGCCATGGCCATGAAGATCAGATCACCCGCCACGATCCCCGCCGCGACGGCCAGACCGTGCCGCACCCCGGACAGGGCCGAGCGGGCCACCACCAGCGCCACGCTGGAACTTGGCAATGCCGCCATACCGGCGAGCACGAGGAACATCGTTATGCAGCCCGTTAAAGTCATCTTTCTCCCTGCCTTCCCCTGTCTGGAAAATCGATCACGGTGACGAGTTGATCAACCTCGCCGCCGCCATGGGACACAGGCGCGGTAACCGACTCGAACGGGATCCAGGACTTGTTCAGCGCCCAGATCATGGAGCCCTTCCGGAAGGTCGGGATCGCGCGGGCCGTCGTCTCCCGGTAGCGGGCCAGCATCGCGGCGGCACCGATTTGGTAGTCGGATTCCGAGACATATTTCCGGCTCAGGTCGCGGCCGATCACCGTGACGATGACGGTCCCGATAATCCGATGATAAAAATCCCGGCCACCGTCGATGACTTCGACGATCTGCACATGACCGATCCAGGGCAGCAAGCTTTCCGGCGTGAAATGCGTGCGGTGGGGAATGGGATCACCCTCGCAGCACTCCTTCCAAAAACGGTGAAACGAGAGGATCAGCGCACTGCTTATATCGTTTTCGGTGACGATATCGGATTTGGCCATATCAACTCCGGCGCCCCCTCTTGCGAGGGTCACGGCACCCGGGAGAAAACCCGCTATTTCCAGGACTTGTCTGCAATGATCGGCCGGCCAGAACCACGTGAAAGAGACACACTATAATTCTACGATAGCGAAAACCCGCAGCTCCGGCAAACCGGGGCATGCAGCCCTCTACGGCACGTTGCCTCCCCCACCACACCATCATCCCGGCCGAAGAGCCTGGACCTCGTCGATCACAGGGCTGCGCGTTCCATCCCCTGCCCCCGCAGCACGTGCGGGATGACGACATGAGAGCGCGGTGTTCGTGGATTGGAGAGAGCGGCGATCCTCCCTTGCGCAACCCGGCCCAACGCGCAAATCTCCGCCCGCTGAAAGAGGAGCGTCAAAGATGCATGGTGAATACAAGGTCGTGGACGGCAAGCTGGTGGTGGCCGATCTGGAGGTGCGCGACGGCAAACTGGCCGACGTGCAGATCTCCGGCGATTTCTTTCTGGAGCCGGCCGAGGCCCTCGCCGATATCACCGCCGCGCTGACCGGCCTGCCCGCCGATGCCTCCAGTGAAGAGATCATCACCGCGCTCGACCAGGGCATCCCGGCGGGCACCGCGCTGGTCGGCTTTTCGGTCGAGGCGGTCGCCATCGCCGTGCGCCGGGCTCTCGGTGTTGCCAAGGGCTGGCGCGATTACGAATGGCAGATCATCGATACCGCGCCGCAATCCCCCGCCATGCATCTGGCACTCGACGACGTGCTCGCCCGTGCAGTCGCCGCGGGCCGTCGCCCGCCGACCCTGCGGATCTGGCAATGGGACCGCCCGGCCATCATCATCGGCAATTTCCAGTCCCTCAGGAACGAGGTCGATCTGGAAGCCGCTGACCGGCTCGGCGTGCAGATCGTCCGCCGCGTCACCGGCGGCGGCGCCATGTTCGTCGAGCCGGGCTCCGCCATCACCTATTCGCTCTACGCGCCAGGCGAGCTGGTCGGCCATATGGATTTCGCCGCCTCTTACGCCTTTCTCGATGCCTGGGTATTGCAGGCGTTGAAGGAGGTCGGGATCGACGCCTTCTACAAACCGCTGAACGACATCTCGAGCCCCAAGGGCAAGATCGGCGGCGCGGCGCAGAAACGCTATTCCGGCGGCATGGTGCTGCACCATGTGACCATGTCCTACGACATGGACGCGGAAAAGATGATGCAGGTGCTCCGGATCGGCCGCGAGAAACTCTCCGACAAGGGCGTCACCTCCGCCGCCAAACGCGTCGACCCGGTGCGCAGCCAGACTGGCATGAGCCGCGAGGAGGTGATCGCGCGCCTCATCGGCACGTTCAAGGCGCTGCATGGCGGAACGGACGGGGCGATCAGCCCGGAAGAGATGGCAGCGGCAGAGACGCTGGCGGCGGAGAAGTTCGAAACCGAGGAATGGCTGCGGCATGTGCCGTGATCTGGGCACGTAGACCACTACCCGTTCGATTGTCCATTTCCCGGGAAGCAGCTCGGCGCGCTTGGTGCGATCTAGCGCCAGTGCTCCGGCACCCATCCATGTGAAATCTGGTGTGGCTTCGGAACGGTTGGAAAGGTCACGATCTTCGCGCCAGCCTGCGCCAGACCGGCAGAATCGAGATCCGGCTCGAACGATTTGTAGATGCGGACAGGCTCACGCTGGAAGGTATCGATCCCGGGCATGCATTCCTCGAGCCAATCCTGATCCCCGGTCAGCTGGTCGAGATCGCTCTTCGTGAAGCGCTCGAAGACCGGCGCGGCAAAAGTCCGGTCGAACAGCATGACGGAGGAGTTGTAGCCCGGGTTGAAGGCGTGTTCGAGGACGTAGAACCCCACTTTCAGATCCGCGATGAACCCCATGTCTCCGACGACGACCGTGTCGAGATCGAGATAGAGAACCGTCTGGTCGGCGAACGGCGTTTGCGGGTCGAACAGGGCCAGCTTCGCCCACCATCCCTGGAACTGATTATTCGAAATGTCGATAATCCCGACCTCGGGATGAATACCTTCCGGATCGTCGGTCAGGCAGACGAACCGCCAGTTCCCGGGCAGATGACGGCGCACCATCGCATACAGGCGATTGACATAATCCGCCCCGTATTTCGTGCCGTGCTTGACGCAGGCGACGGTCAGCTGATCCAGCGCGACCGGCCGCGCGTCCGGGCTTTGCGAGGGCGGCCCGTCACGCAGCAAGGCGCGGGCCCGTTTCAGAGTGTTATTGAGAGGCGTAAGGTCGATGGCATGCGGAAATTCCTCGATCACCCGCACCGCCTCCGCATAATCGCCGGTATTGACGCGGATCCGCGCCAGCCGGGCCAGCACCGAGCCGAAGAACGCCTTTTGATTCTCGTCCAGGGTCGGCCCGCACGCTGCCAGCGCGCTGGAAAAGACCTTCTCATACATCGCAGCCGCCCGGTCGAACACGCCCTGCACGGCAAGCACCTTCGCGATCGTTTCCAGGATGGTCATCCTGAGGCCGAGCTTGTTCTCCGGCACCGCCTTAAGAAGATCTTCGAGGACCCGCAGCGCCTCGCCATGCCGGCCGGTCTCGATCAACAGAGAGGACATCTGATGGGTCAGGCCATGCATATTCGGGTGGACCGCGTGGAGCGCGCGCATATGCCGGAGAGCCGACTCGGTATCACGCTGCAGATCGCTGACACCGGCATCCCGGCGGGGGCCCTTCCAGTTGATGTAATTCTTCACCAGGACTCTGCGGAGCTCGAAGCTGTCCTCCACTTCTTCCGGAGAATCCCGAAGCAGGGTTTCAGCTTCCTGAACCGCTTCAGGGTCCCCGGCCTGAATTCTTTCGATCAACGACATGTTCGGGCGGCTACCTCAGAGTATGAATTACGGGAACGGCTGAAGCTCGCGAGCAATTGAACGGCACGCCGCCCCTCTCTTTCTGTCCCGCCCTTCTCTATCACGCACAACATGCCCATCTCAACCGACGTGCCCCGAGACATCCCCTACCAATTCGTCATCCCGGCCGGAGAGCCGGGACCTCGGTGATCATCGGATAGTGCGCACCAGGAATAGATCCCGGATCAAATGCGGGATGACAGACGAAAGGATCCAACGAACCAATAAATGCGCTTTCTCAACTTTCCCAACGTCGCTGCGCAGCCATTGCATTATGCCATGGCACCATGGCGGATTTGGGTAATCAGCGGCCCGCTTCCCGTCAGTCGGTAATAGACGACATGCTCGCGATAGATATAGCGGCGCTTGCCTGCCGCCCATACGCGCCCCAGCTCCGGGTTATCCGCCAGAAGCTCGAAACTGTAAAAGAGACCGTCCAGATATTCCTGAGTCTGGGCAGACCCAAAATTTCGGTCCGTATAGCGGATGATTTCCTTGATCTCGGCCCGTGCCTGACCGGTGATCCGGTATCCCGTCACCGTTCGGCGCGGGTCTCGTTCAAAAGCTCCGACAGAGATGTGCTTTCCGAGACGCCGCCTTCAAAAGCGGCCTGTTCGCTGTCGACGACCAGAGTCCGGCGCTGATCGGCACTGAGGTGGCTCCACAACGCCTTGTCCTCTGGCGATGGACAGACGGTCGAGCTGAATTTGACTTCGGAGATATCTGACGTTTTCGCTTGTGTCATGCTTCCAGCATACGTCAGCCGTCAGGTTGCTTCAAAAGCTTCTTTCAGCGTCAAAATGCACGGCCTAGTAGCGGATTGGTCGAGCGGTCGAGATGACGATTGAAAGCTCATCGAATTTAGTAGCGTGTCCCCGCAATTTGAGGTCCAGGATGACGAGTTAATGTGATATTACAATTAAGTAGTGTGTCCCTTTAATTCCCTTTAATTCCATAATCAGAATTCGTCACCCCGGCCGGAGACCCGGGACCTAGGTGATCATCGATCAAGCCTTCCTCCCCTGGGTCCCGCATCAAGTGCGGGATGACGGTTTATGGAGATCGCAAATTAAGTACCGTGCCCCAAAAAATTTGGACTTTCCATTCAAGCGAGTAAGATTATGAAAATTGAAAATCTATTATCTCGTCAAAATCTCGGCAAAACCCGCGTCGAGCGCGTCATCTTCACAAACACTATAATGTTCATTTTTACTATCATATGGACTTTTGTTTTACATTTTTTCCTAATCTACATCACCAAACCAGAAACATGCGGAATGTACGATTGTATTTTGCGAATTATCGTTCGTACGTTTTCTTCCTTTCATAATTTAATTTCAATTCCTGGATTTATCTATTTTACGTACGTTGATTTAACTTACGACAATGTAAAATTCAGCTTACATGTGACGCAATTCAAATATTTATGCGAAGTGTGGATACCTTTGTTGGTTCTCGCATTCATTAACGAATTTCGAATTTATATGGTGCAATACTTCTTCGATTGACAAAATACACGCACTTTCAGCATTGGAGTGGGGATGCGAGGAGACACAACTTAACTTGCGCCAGAAACCCTATATCCCAACACCAACTCATCCCCCGTCTTCCCGCGTATCCCCCAATGCGCCATTGGCGTCTCGAAGATCGTGATTTCCACGTCCTCAACCGGGATACCGAGCCCAGCAGGTACCCGCTGCATGATCCCGTGCAGCAGCGCCTTCTTCGTCTCCGGCGCCCTACCCTCGAACATGGAAATCTCGATCACCGTATAGGCCGCGCTGCGGTCCGCCGGGCGGATGAAATCTTCCGGCTCCAGCGGGATGAACCGGTGGAAGCGTTTGTCCTCGGGGAGGTGCAGGAATTCGGTGCTGCAGCCGTGCAGGATGTCGGACAGCACATCGCGGACGCGGGCGAGGTGCGCGCGTTCGCCGTAGATCTTGTACTGAGCCATTGTCGTCTCCGGAGAGATTACTTCTCGTCGGAGGGCGGCAGCCGGGATTCGACGCTTTCGCGGGCGGCGGTCTCGGCCGCATTGCGGACCCGGTCCTGCCGCCGGACGCGCCACAGGGTGTAGAGATACATCGCTGTGCCGAAGACCAGGCCGTAAACCACGGCCCGGTAGACATCCTCGCCGCTGACCTCCCGGCCATTGCCGATCCAGCCCTGATACTGGGCGCCGATCATCAGCAGGGCCAGCACGACGCCGTTAAAGACGCCGCGCCAGAGCGGCCGTTCCAGGATGAAGGGTTTGCGTGCTTGCCCTCCGGTCTCTGGGGTCCCGGTATTGTTCTCGCCGCTCATGGCGTTTCCTCGCGTCTCTTAATTGGGGGTTTTGATATCCAGCCCCAATTGTGCACGGCGGCGCAGCCAGACGCTAGGCCGATAGCGGTCGTCGCCGCTGATGGCATGCATTGCCGCCATGATGGCGAAGGCCCGTTCGACGCCGAGATCGGCGATAATCTCCAGCGGGCCCAGCGGATAGTTGAGGCCGAGCTTCATGGCGAGGTCGATGGAATCCGGATCAGCGATCTGGATCTGGGCCATCTCGCAGCCGAGATTGCCGACCATGCCGCGGATGCGCTGGCCGATGAAACCGGCCGAATCCGCAATCGCGGTGACCTTGCGGCCGTTCTTCTGCAACGCCGCCGAAACCGCGTTCAGCGCATCCTCGGACGCCCCCGGCGCGGACATGATGGTAACCCGCTTGGAGGTGTCACCGGTCACATCGATGGCGACGAGCCGGGTATGGTCGATGCCCATGCGGCTGGCGAAGGTGCTGCAATCCTCACCGAACAGAGCGGCGACGATGGGCGAGCTGCCGTCATCGGTCTCGTCCAGCGCGACACCTGCCAGCAGATCGTCCAGCTCCGGCGCGGAACCCGCGCAATAGACCTGTACCGCAGGTGCGGCCGTGGTTTCGTGATCCGGGCTCGGCGTGTCGATCTCCTGACCCTTTTCGTCATAGCGGAAATGACCGATGCCGGTTTTCCGGCCGAACCGCCCCGCATCGTACAATGCCTTGTGCAGCGGCACCGTGCGCAGGCGCGGATCGTAGCTGTACTGCTCGTGCACGATCATCGAGACGGGATAGTTCACGTCGATCCCGGTCAGATCCATGAGCTGGAACGGGCCCATCCGGAAATGCCCGCAATCGCGCATCACCGCATCGACCTGCGCCGGAGTGGCAACGCCTTCATGCACCACGGCAAGGCCCTCGGTGGTGAAGGCCCGGCCGCCGAAATTGACGAGGAAGCCCGGCGCGTCCTTCACCTTGACCGGCGTGCGGCCCATACGCTCACCGAGCGCACAGAGACCGTCCATAACCCATTCCTCAGTCCCCGGCCCGCGAATGACTTCGACAAGCCGCATCAGCGGGACGGGATTGAAGAAGTGGAAGCCCGCGACCCGTTCCGGGTTCTTGCAGACCCGGGCGATGGAGCCGATGGGCAGCGAGGAGGTGTTGGAGGTCAGCAGGCAATCGGCACTGACATGGTTTTCCAGATCGGAGAAGACCTGCTGTTTCACTTCGAGATTCTCGAAGATCGCCTCGACCACCGTGTGACAGCCGGAGAAATCCGCGAGGGATTTCGCGACACTGACCTTGTCCGCCATGGCGGCAACGGCATCCGCCGTCAGCTTGCCCTTCTCGACCAGCCGTTCCAGGCGCTTGATCACCTGCTCCCGGCCTGCTTCGGCGCTGCCCTTCTTGGCGTCGAACAGGACCACGTTCATGCCGCCCTGCAGGGAGACCTGAACGATCCCCTGCCCCATGGCGCCGGCGCCGATCACGCCGACAGTGAAATCGGCGCGGTTCGCATCGAATGCCATCTTGATCAGACCTTCTCGATGATGGTTGCCATGCCCTGGCCGACGCCGATGCACATGGTGCAAAGCGCGTACTTGCCGCCCTTGTCGTGCAGCTCCTCGGTCGCCGTCATCAGCAGACGGGCGCCGCTGGCACCGAGCGGATGGCCGAGTGCGATGGCGCCGCCATTCGGGTTCACACGGGGATCGTCGTCGGCAATGCCGAGCTCACGCAGCGATGCCAGCACCTGGGCGGCGAAGGCTTCGTTCAGCTCGAGAACGGACAGATCGTCGACCTTGAGGCCGGCACGTTCCAGCACCTTGCGGCTGGCCGGAATCGGGCCGACGCCCATGATCCGCGGCTCCACACCTGCGGCGGCACCGGTGACGATGCGGGCACGCGGGGTCAGGCCGTAGCGCTTGGCGGCTTCCTCGGAGCAGACGATCATGGCGGCAGCACCGTCATTCACACCGCTGGCATTACCGGCCGTGACGGACCCGCCTTCCTTGCGGAACGGGGTGCCGAGCTTGGCCAGCGCTTCCGGCGTGGTGGAGGGGCGCGGATGCTCGTCCGTATCGACCACGGTCACAGCGCCCTTGCGGCCCTTGATCTCGACCGAGGCAATCTCGCGGGCGAGACGGCCGTTTTCCATCGCCGCACCGGCCTTCTGCTGCGAACGCAGCGCGAAGGCATCCTGGTCTTCGCGGCTGATCTGGAACTGCTCGGCCACGTTCTCCGCCGTCTCCGGCATGGAATCGGTGCCGTACTGCTTTTCCATC
>NZ_CAXBDC010000060.1:0-28600 GCF_963974195.1 uncultured Nisaea sp. | reverse complement strand
GCATCTTCGGCATGCTCTTCGCCTACCAGACCGGCTCCCCCTACATCCTGATGGTGGAACTCGGCTATTCACCCCAGGCCTATGGATTGCTGATCCTGTTCAATGTCGCGGGGTTCCTGACCGGCAACATCATCACGAACCGGTTCGGCCGCCGGATCGGGATCTACAACATGGTCCGGATCGGCAGCGTCGTCAGCCTGATCGCGGGCTTCGCCATGTTCATCCCGGCCCAGCTCGGCTATGTCTCCGCCGCCGCGATCATCGGCCCGAGCATGCTGCTCCTCGTCGCCCTCGGCATCACCGTGCCGAGCTCCATGGCGGGCGCCCTGCAACACTTCCCGCATATCGCCGGTGTCGCCTCCGCCCTGCTTGGCTTCCTGCAGATGGGCACCGGGGCCGTCGGCTCCTTCATCATCAGTACCCTGCAGAACAGCCATCCCCTGGTGATGCCGGACCTGTTCGCGGTGGCCGGTGTGCTCGGCGTGGTTTCGGTGATGCTGATCCCGCGCCCGGGTGCCTCGAAGGATTGACGCACCGCATTGACCCGGCAGCCCCCTGACGGCACTAATATCTGGTAGTTTATATTTTTAGAACCACTAGACCTTGGCAAAAGCTGCGCCCATGAAGGCTTCAGGCCCGCTGATCGTGAGAGGACGTGACGGCGCCGACATCGAAGTGCCGGTGCGGATATCTCCGCGCGCCCGGCGGCTGTCGCTGAAGGTCGACCCGGCCCGCGGGGCACCGGAGCTGGTGTTGCCGCCCGGTGTTTCCTTGTCACAGGCGGAAAGCTTCGTCGCCCGGAACGTCGTCTGGCTGGAAAACCGGCTGGCCCGCCTGCCGGACGCCATCCCCTTTGCCGACGGCACCATTATCCCCCTGCTCGGAATCGATCATCTGATCCGCCATGCCCCGGAGTTGCGGGGCGCGGTTCGCCGCAGGGAAAGCCCTGATGATGGCATGCCGCTCCTGGAAGTGTCCGGCGGCGCCGACCATCTGGCCCGGCGGCTGACGGACTGGCTGAAACGGGAAGCCCGGCGCGAGCTTTCGGAACGTGCCCGCTTCCATGCGGAGCAGCTTGGCCGAAAGCCGATGCGGATTTCCGTGCGCGACACGCGCAGCCGCTGGGGAAGCTGCTCCTCCACCGGCGCGCTGTCCTTTTCCTGGCGGCTGATCCTGGCGCCGGAACATGTGCTGGATTACGTCTGCGCCCATGAAGCCGCCCATCTGATCGAAATGAACCATTCCGGCCGGTTCTGGGCGCTCTGCGACGGGCTGGTCGAGAATATGGACATGTCCCGCGCCTGGCTGAAACGGCACGGCTCCGCGCTGCATCGCTACGGCTGAGACCTTTCCATCACGCGACCATGATCCGGTCAAATTTCCCGGCGACAGTCCCCGCATACGCAACGACTGTCTCCTGGGCACGCTTCATATGAATTCTCTCCGGCGCTTTGCACTTTTCTGTTCCTGGGCCATTGCCGCAGCCCTGATCGCCGGTCAGTTCGGCGCCTTTCATCCTGCGGCGGACAGTTTTTCCCATCTGCGCCTGCATCTGGTGGTGCTTGCCCTGCCCTTCCTGCTCCTGCTGCTGATCACCCGGTCCTGGATCAATGGCTTTCTCCTGGCGATTGTTATCACCGTCAGCATCGGCTCGCTCGGCCAGCTTTTCGGCGGCACCGCGCTTGCCCATGCGGAGGCCGGCGAGGATGGCAGGCTCCGGATCATCTCGCTCAACCTCAACCACAACAATGCCGACGCGGGCCGGGTGGCCGCCTATATCGAGGAGATGCGGCCCGACGTGGTCACCCTGCAGGAAGCCGCGGTCGAGTCCCCGCGCGTGACGAAGCGGCTGAAGGAAGCCTACCCGCATCAGGTCATCTGCCGGTATCGGGGCGAGGTCGGGATTGCAGTGTTGTCGCGCACGCCCTTTTCCGGAACCGGCTGCATGAACGATTACCGGCTTGCCTGGGCGACCGTTTCCAAAGACGGGAAGAACACGACGGTCGCCTCGCTGCATCTGCGCTGGCCATATCCGTTGCCCCAGGCCGAACAGATCGACGCGTTGAGCGGCGTCTGGGATCAGCTCGACACGCCGCTGGTCATCACCGGTGATTTCAATGCCGTGCCATGGAGCCATGCCGTGCAGAAGGTCGCCGCCCAGTCGGGCACGCGGGTGGTGCCTGGCCTGCGCCGCTCCTTCACCTGGGGGGATAACTGGCTTGGCGACCTGATGGCGCTGCCGATCGATCATGCCCTGATCTCGCCCACGCTGAAGGTCGGCGGTGCCGCCCTCGGCCCGCATGTCAGCTCGGACCATCTGCCCCTGATCGTGGATATTGAAACGGGTGCTCTTTAGGCCGCGTCAGGGCTAATTGGCGTTCAGGGCCAGCGACCGGGGCGGGCCGTCTTCCGCTTTCGACATGAAGGCGGCCCAGATTTCAGCGGGCAGGGAGCCGCCGGTCACACCATCCATGGCGGAGGCGTCGTCCCTGCCGATCCAGACCCCGGCGACCAGATCCGCCGTGAAGCCGATGAACCAGGCATCGCGGAAATCCTGGGAGGTTCCGGTCTTGCCCGCCGCGGGCCGTCCGATCCGGGCCTTGCGGCCGGTGCCATCCTCCACCACCGCCTGCAGCATGGTGTTCAATGCCGCGACCGTGCGCGTCTCCACGACCTGCGAGGCAGGCCGGGCGTCATGCGCGTAAATCGCCCCTTCGGCGGAGGTCTGGATACGCTCGACCGCATAGGGCGAAACAAAGCGGCCATGATTGGCGAAGGCCGCATAGGCCGCCGTCATTTCCAGCAGCGTGACTTCTCCCGCACCGAGCGCGAGGCTCGGCCGGTCCGGCAGATTGGCCGTCACGCCAAGCCGGCGCGCCACCGACAGCGCCCGGCGCCGGCCGATTGCCTCGGAGAGATTGACCGTCGCCGCATTGAGCGAATGCGCCAGTGCGTCCTCGAGCGTGACCTCACCGCGATACCGGCCATCGAAATTGCGCGGCGTCCAGCCATTCAGCGCAACCGCTGTATCGGGCAATCTGGTCGAGGGTGTGTAGCCCGCCTCGAGCGCGGCCAGATAGACGAAAGGCTTGAAGGCGGAACCCGGCTGACGCAGCGCCTGGGTGGCACGGTTGAACTGGGAGACGGCATAGTCCCGCCCGCCGATCATCGCCCGGACGGCACCGTCCGGTGACATCACGACCATGGCAATCTGCCGGGCACCCCTCTTGGCACCGCGTTTCATACCCTCGCTGACGGCCTGCTCCGCGATCTGTTGCAGCCGCCGGTCAAGGGTCGTGCGGATTGTCCGGTCGCCGCCGCCGGGACCGGCATAGCCGTTCGCCCGCTCCCGCGCCCAGTCGGCGAAATAACGATGGTTCCGGCTGACCCCCGCCGCGCCCCGGATAGCGGAGGGCCGGGCGGCGATCCGCTCCGCCTCTTCCCCGGTGAGATAGCCCGCATCGGCCATGTTCAGCAGCACCTGCCGTGTCCGCCCCCTGGAAAGTTCGGGGTCGACCGCCGGATTGTAGCGTGACGGCGCTTTCAGCAGGCCGACCAGCATGGCGGACTGGTACGCCGTCAGATCCTCTACCGGGCGGCGGAAATATTTCCGGGCCGCCGCATCCACCCCGTAGGCACCGGCGCCGAAATAGACCCGGTTGAGATAGATCGCCAGGATCTCCTGCTTGCTGAAACGATACTCCAGCCAGAAGGCCAGCAGCAGTTCCTGGATCTTCCGGGAATAGGACCGGTCCGCGCTGAGAAAGACATTCTTGGCGAGCTGCTGGGTCAGCGTACTGCCGCCCTGCACCGTCCGCCCCGCCTTCAGATTGACGACGGCCGCGCGCAGGATCGAAATCGGATCGATACCGAAATGAGAGAAGAACCGCCGGTCCTCCGTCGCGACCAGCGCATTGATCAGCGGGTCCGGAAGATTGGCGGCGGTGACCGGCCGACCATGCAGTGCCCCGTAGGAGACGAACATGGCC
Organism: uncultured Nisaea sp.; assembly: GCF_963974195.1. Lineage (NCBI taxonomy): Bacteria > Pseudomonadati > Pseudomonadota > Alphaproteobacteria > Rhodospirillales > Thalassobaculaceae > Nisaea > uncultured Nisaea sp. The sequence continues at coordinate 24,611 of NZ_CAXBDC010000060.1, read as the reverse complement.
CCATCCCGGTCGAGCAGCCGGGTCGCGCCCGCCCGCTCATACCGGTCGAGATCGGTGATGTCCGGCAAGTGATAGGCATGATAGGCGAGCACCCCGCCCACCAGCACGAAAGCCCAGATCGCCGCGACGAAACCGTACTTGATAAGCCCCGCGACAATACCGGTACGCTTGCGCACCACGGCGGATTTACGGCGGCGGGATGCGGCCGGCTTGCGGGAGGTCGGAGGTTTGCGGGATCCGGCACCGGCTTTCCTGCCGCCAGTCTTGCCACCAGCCTTCTGGGCGGCGGTCGTTTTTGTCGCCGCTTTGGCCGCTGGCGTGCGCGCAGCATCCTTCTTCGCGGCGGTCTTGCGCGCGCCGGAGGAGGAGCGGCGCGTCGTCGCCGCGGGCTTTTTTGCCGGAGTCCGTGCCATCAGGAACCGTACCCAAAGTTTGATCTTAGGATTAACTCATAAGCATTTGATTTAGGCAAATAATTTTAACTCTCTTAATATATTGGATTAACTTTAAAATTCTCGTCATTTTTGATGCGCATAAAATAAAAATCCATTAAAAACATGCATTTAGTATATTTTCTTAAATATAAATCTAATTTTCAACACTATCTTCATAAATATGATCAAAAATACAGCGCAAGAGCTTGTTTTCATTACGCCTCTCGACCCGATCACGCGCTCTCGCATTGTTCGTGATCGGAGAGGCGCGTAGCTATGCGACAGTAAGAATTCACCGGCCGGAGATCCGCCATGACCATCACGGACTGCAGGGACCTCGCCGTCTCGAATGCCGACAGCGCCCTCGTCGCGGCATTGGAAAACGCCCATGAGATGTTCCTGACCTATTCCGGCGATCCGCTCGGCGAGATCACCGAGGTGCTCGATGCCGCGCCGGATTTCGTCATGGGACAGATCTTCAGGGCGGCCCTGCTGACGCAGGCGATGGAAACCCGGATCTATCCGGAGCTTGTCAGCACGCTGAAGACCGCCGAAGCGCTGGCGCCGCGCGCCAATGAACGGGAGCGCCGTCATATCGGGGCCATCCGGGCCTGGGCCGATGGCGATTTCCACGGCGCGGTCGACCTCTGGGACGCCCTGTTGGTGCAGTTCCCGCGCGACCTGCTGGCCTTGCAGCTCGCCCATCTCTCCGACGTGCTGCTTGGCGATACGGACAACCAGCGGGACCGGGTGGCCCGCATACTCCATGCCTGGGACGAAAGCGTGCCGGGCTACGGCTATGTGCTCGGCCTCTATGCCTTCGGGCTGGAAGAGAACCGGGATTTCGACATCGCCGAGGAATGCGGCCGCCGCGCCGTGGCCATGAACCCGAAGGATGCCTACGCCATTCACGCGGTCGGCCATGTGATGGAAAGCCAGGGCCGCCAGTCCGGCGGCATCAACTGGATGCAGTCACGCCAGCAGGACTGGGCCTATGGCAATTTCGCCAGTCATCTCTGGTGGCATCTCTCGCTCTATCATCTCGACCTGGCCCAGAACGATCAGGTGCTCGATATCTATGACCGCTGCCTGCGCAGTATGGATTCCAGCGGCGACAAGTACGAGGAACTGGACGCAGCGGCGCTGCTCTGGCGGCTTGAGCTGCTCGGCGTCGATGTCGGCGATCGCTGGAAGACGCTGGCGGACAAGTGGGAGCCGAGCGCGACGGACACGCTCTACGCCTTCAATGACGTGCACGCGATGATGACCTTTGTCGCCGATGGCCGCTGGGAGGTGGCGGAGCAGGTGCTGAATGCGCATGAGCGCTATACCACCGCCGCCAACGATGCGAACGCGGCCATGACCCGGACGGTCGGCCAGCCTTTCTGCAAGGCTCTGAAGGCCTTTGCGGAAGAAAAATATGGAGAGGCTGTCGATATCCTGCTGCCCATCCGTTACCGGACCCGCTATCTCGGCGGCAGCCACGCCCAGCGCGACATTATCGGCATGACCCTACTGGAAGCCGCCCTCAGAGGCGGGCGGAACGATCTCGCACTGGCACTGGCTTCCGAGCGCACCGCGCTGAAGCCGACGAGCCCGATGAACTGGCGCTTCGCCGCCCGGGCGCATCGCGGTCTCGGCGACCATACACGGGCGACGGAGGCAGAAGCCCGGGCCATCGCCCTGCACGGATAGGCGCTACACTCAGGCGGATGCCTGTTTGTTCCAGGGCATATGGCCCAGCAACCGGGCAAGGCCGCACCAGCCGGTCACCCCGGCCATCAGCAGGCCCGCGCCGACAAAAGCCGGGATCAGGGCATAGACCGGATCGGCCAGATAGCCCGCAAGCCCGCCGGCACAGGCCAGCGATCCGGCAATGATTTGCACCTGCCGCATGATTTCCAGCGGCGCTTTCCTGTTCCGCGTGACCGGCAGGCCCGCATCCTTCCAGCCCTCAATGCCACCTTCCAGGAAAGCAGCGGAGGCAAATCCGGCTTCCGCAAAAAGCGGGGCATTGATCATGGTCCGGTTGCCGGAACGGCAATGGAGCAGGACGGCTTTATTGCGATAGGGGGCAAGATCTGCGGACTTCCAGGCGGACAGCGGAATAGCAACAGATCCCGCGATCCATTCCCGCGCCCGCTCGTCCGGCTCGCGAATATCGATCAGCACAAGCTTTCCGCCTTCGATCCGCGGCGCGGCGCTCTGGGCATCGATGCCCGGGAGTTCCTGGTGATTTGTCTGCATGGCTTTTCCTTCCTTCGACCGTCTATTCGGCCGCAACGCCCGCCTCTTCAGGCGGACAGAAATGCTTCTGTAGAACGGCAAGCAGATCGCTGACCGGCCCCGGTGTCAGCGCGTAATACCGACTGCGTCCCTCGGCCCGGGCCGCGACCAGTTTCTCCTCCGCCATGCGGGCCAGATGCTGGGACAGGGCGGGCTGCGAGAGGTTGAGCCGGGCCGCGAGATCATTCACCGTCAGCTCCCCCGCTTCCGCCAGATGACACAGCACCATGAGCCGGTTCTTGTTCGCGGCGGCCATCAGGAAGTCCGCGACCTCCGATGCCTTCCGTTCCATGACCTCAAGGGGGAGCCCCGCCATTCACAAATCCCGAATCATCCTGTTTACATATATAAGATATTGCTTATATATTAAATCGCAGAAGGAGAAACAAGCCTTTTCCGGGAGAAACGCCGTGAACAACCTGACGAAACCTCTGGTCGAAGGTTTTTTCGACACGCGGACATCGACCATCACCTATGTCGCCAGCTGTCCGGACACACAGCAGGCCGTCATCATCGATGCCGTGCTCGATTTCGACGCCGCCTCGGGCCGGACCTTCACCGAGAGCGCGGACAAGGTATTGGCCTATGTCCGGGAGAAGGATCTGCATGTGGCCTGGCTGCTCGAAACCCATGCCCATGCGGACCATCTTTCCGGCGCGCCCTATATGCGCCGCGAACTTGAGGTCGGCATCGCCATCGGCTCGCACATCAAGGATGTCCGGGACGTTTTCAAACCGGTCTTCAATCTGCAGAATCTGAGCGAGGAGCCGAACGAGTTCCAGCATCTCTGGCAGGATGGCGAGAGCTTCAGGATAGGCAATCTGGACTGCGAGGTGATGCACACACCCGGCCACACGCCGGCCTGCCTGACCTACCGGATCGGGGATGCGCTGTTTGTCGGCGACACGATCTTCATGCCGGACTTCGGCAGTGCCCGCTGCGATTTTCCAGGTGGCGATGCCCGCACCCTGTACCACTCGGTCCAGCGCATTCTGTCACAACCGGACAATTACCGGATTTTCGTCGGGCACGATTACCAGCCGGGCGGCCGCGAGATTGCCTTCGAGACAAGTGTCGCGGAGGAAAAGGCCCGGAGCATCCATTTCAAGGACGGTGCCGACGAGGAGAGCTTCGTCTCCATGCGCGAGGCCCGGGACAAGACCCTCGACATGCCGAAGCTGATCCTGCCCGCCATCCAGGTCAATGTCCGTGCCGGACAATTGCCGGAGCCGGAAGAGAACGGCGTGCGGTATCTGAAATTGCCGCTCAACCAGTTCTGAGGCGGCTCCAGGAACGGCCGGTCAGAGCCCGAGGGCTATCCGGCGGCGTTCATATTCGGCCTGGTCGATCTCGCCACGCAGAAATGCATCCATCAGAAATTTCAGGCCGCCGGTCCCTTGAGCGGTGGCAGCGGGCTTTTCCTGAACTGGCGTGGAATCTGGCTGCACGGTCATGGCGACGGGCACGATGGCGGGTGACGGCTCTTCCCAGGCGGTCTCGGGCGTCTCGACCGGATTTCCGTCCTCGTCGAAATTCGCTTCGTATGCCTCTTTCGCGGCTTCCGAGCTCAAAGCCACCTGGATTGTACAGTTTTTCTGCCGCGCGAGTTCGCCGAGCATGTCGTTTCGGGAATCCAGGGCGGCCATTTCCTTGCCCGCGGCGTCCTTGAAATCCAGCGCCGCCAGAGCAGGCCAGAACAACAGGAGACCAACCGCCCCGACCATGATGTTGCGCCCGGTCCTGTCATTGTCCTCGCCGACCAGAACCCGCATCGAGGCGTTGTTTCGGCCAACCTCCCGATCAAGCTCCAGACAGCTCATCTGCTGGTCCAGCGCATTGGACGTCGAGACCGGGATCGGCTCACGGCCCGCACAGGCCGCGAGACTCAGCGCAAGACAGAAAACCACACCGCGTTTAATCATGCCGCACTCCCCCAAGCACAACGAGACCGCCTTGAAAGAGTCGTCTGGCACCCAGAATAATGAGCGATTACAAAGATGTAATCGCTCATTAAGACTCAACGGAACATATAAGAAGCCAAATGGCTAGATATCCAGGTTAGCCACCTTCAGTGCGTTTTCCTGAATGAACAGCCGGCGCGGTTCGACCACGTCGCCCATCAGCGTCGAGAAGATTTCCTGCGCCTCGTCCAGATGGTCGACCCGGACCTGCAACAGGGTGCGCTGGTTGACGTCGAGCGTGGTTTCCCAGAGCTGATCCGGGTTCATCTCGCCGAGACCTTTATACCGGTTCACGGTGAGACCCTTGCGGCCGCTTTCCTGGATCGCCTCGATCAGGGCGATCGGGCCATGGATCGGCCGTTCCGCGTCTTTCATCAGCAGCGTTGCTTCCGTGCCGAACGTCGCCGACAGCTCTTCGGCGAGGCCGGTCAGACGGCGGGCTTCCGGCGTCCGGACCTGTATCTGATCGATCCGGTACCGCTCGGTCACGCCGCGCAGGGTGCGCTCGAACACCAGTTCGATATTGTCGGCGTCGAAATGACCGGTCCAGCCGCGCTCGATATCCTCGGAAAGCGCGTCGAGCCGTTCGGCAATGCTGGTTGCCGTCTTGGTCGCCCGCTCCGGGTCGGCAAGCAGCTCCGGGCTCAATGCACCGGCAATCGCGCATTGCTCGACCACGAAGGCAGAGCCGATACGGCGGACCAGCGGTTCGATCAGGGTCTTGGCATCGCGCGCCTGTTCGGCCATCCGCTCAAGATCCGGGCCGAACATCTGGGTGCCGTCGGCAAGCTTCAGGGTCACCCCGTCAATGCCGTTGCTGATCAGATAGGCTTCCAGCTCCCGGTCGTCCTTCAGATAGGTCTCCGAGCTGCCCTTCTTGGCCCGGTAAAGCGGCGGCTGGGCGATATAGAGATGGCCGCGTTCCACCAGCTCCGGCATCTGCCGGAAGAAGAAGGTGAGCAGCAAAGTCCGGATGTGACTGCCGTCCACGTCGGCGTCAGTCATGATGATGATCTTGTGATAGCGCAGCTTGTCGGCGTTGAATTCCTCCGAGCCGATGCTGGTGCCGAGGGCGGCGATGATGGTGCCGATTTCCTGGCTGGACAGCATCTTGTCGAAGCGGGCCCGCTCCACATTCAGGATCTTGCCTCGGAGCGGCAGGATGGCCTGGGTCTTCCGGTCCCGCGCCTGTTTGGCGGAACCGCCGGCGCTGTCACCCTCAACCAGGAAGACTTCGCAGAGCGACGGATCGCGCTCCTGGCAGTCGGCCAGCTTGCCCGGCAGGTTGGCGATATCGAGCGCCCCCTTGCGGCGGGTCAGCTCACGCGCCTTGCGGGCAGCTTCGCGGGCCGCGGCGGCTTCGTATGCCTTGGAAACGATCTTCTTGCCGTCCTGCGGATGCTCCTCGAACCATTGCTGCAAACGCTCGCCAAGGATCGACTCGACCACCGGCCGGACCTCGGAGGAGACCAGCTTGTCCTTGGTCTGGGAGGAGAATTTCGGATCCGGAACCTTCACGGACAGCACGCAGGTCAGACCCTCGCGGGCATCGTCGCCGCTGAGCTGGGTCTTTTCCTTCTTCGCGATCCCGCTTTCCTGCGCATAGGCATTGATGGTCCGGGTCATGGCGCCGCGGAAACCGGCTAGGTGCGTGCCGCCATCGCGCTGCGGGATGTTGTTGGTGAAGCAGAGCGTGTTCTCGTGATAGCTGTCGGTCCATTGCATGGCGACTTCGACGGTGATCCCGTCGCGCTCGCCGGTAACCACGATCGAGTCATGCAGGGGCTGGTGATTGCGGTCGAGATAATCGACAAACGCCTTCAGGCCGCCTTCATAGAACAGGTCGACGGCGACTTCCTCCGCCTCGCGCTTGTCGCTCAGCAGGACATGCACGCCGGAATTCAGGAAGGCGAGTTCGCGCAGCCGGTGCTCCAGGGTCTTGAAGTCGAACACTGTCTTGGTGAAGGTCTCGGTCGAGGGCAGGAACGTGATCTCCGTGCCCTTCTTGCCGTTCGCCGGACCGACCACAACCAGCGGTCCCTCGGCTTCGCCATGGCGGAAGCGGATCAGGTATTCCTTGTCGTTTCGCCAGATCCGGAGTTCGAGAACTTCGGACAATGCGTTCACGACCGAAACACCGACCCCGTGCAGACCGCCGGAGACCTTGTAGGAATTCTGGTCGAACTTACCGCCGGCATGGAGCTGGGTCATGATGACCTCGGCGGCGGAAACCCCTTCCTCGGAATGGATATCCACCGGAATGCCGCGCCCGTTATCGGTAATCGTCGCCGATCCGTCCGCGTTCAGGGTGACCGTCACCAGATCGCAATGCCCGGCCAGCGCCTCGTCGATGGCGTTGTCCACCACCTCGTAGACCATGTGGTGCAGGCCCGAGCCGTCGTCGGTGTCACCGATATACATGCCCGGCCGCTTCCGGACCGCATCAAGGCCGCGCAGGACCTTGATCGACTCGGCGCCATATTCAGCGTCTTCGCTGGTCACGCCGTTTTCTTCCGGAAGATCATCTTGTGCCATGTCGGCTCCTAGTCCTTCAGGTGATCAATCGGCCCGTACTTCGCCGTCTTCAACGGCAAAGAACTGGCCTGCGCCCTCAAGGGACGCGAACAGCGCCCGGTCGGTGCCGGTCATCCAGACCTGCCCGCCAAGCGCGAGGAGAATATCGTAAAGCGCAGCCCGGCGGCCGCTGTCGAGATGGGCAGCCACCTCGTCCAGCAACAGCACGGGAACCGCGCCGGTTTCATACGCGCCCAGCCTTGCATGGCCGAGCACAATGGCAATCAGCAGCGCTTTCTGCTCCCCCGTGGAGCAATGCGGCGCCATCATGCCCTTGGTCATATGCCTGACCTCGAGGTCGCTGCGATGCGGGCCAGGAACAGCCGCCGGCTCGCTGCCGTCGAGGCGCCGGGCCTTTTCCAGCCGCGCCTTCAGCTCATCCTCGACCGCAAGCGCCGGCCGCGTGGCAATCTCCGTTTCGACATATCCGTCGAGGCTGAGCTCGGCTCCCGGAAAGGGGCCCGAGCCCGCCGCCGTCACCGTATTCAGCCGCGCCACAAGTCCCGCCCGGGCGGCGGCGATGGCAACCGCCTTTTCAGCGATGGATTCTTCAAGCGCCGCGAACCAGGCACGGTCCCGTGTGCCGTTCCGCAGCAGCCGCGCCCGTTCGCGCAGCGCGTGAGTATAGGCATTCACCCGCGTCGCATGGTCCGGATCAAAGGCATAGACCAGCCGGTCCAGAAAGCGCCGCCGGTTCGAGGAGCCCTCGATGAACAATCGGTCCATCTGCGGTGTCAGCCAGGAAACCGCCAGATGCTCGGCCAGCACGGTCTGGCTCTTCGCCGGCACGCCGTCGATCCGCACCAGACGTTTCTCGCCGCCGTCGCGGCCGGTGCCCTCGGGGCCCGGATCGCGGCCGGTGCCGATCTGCACGGACCCGATCATGCCGCCAACCTCGGCCGAAACGGCCCAGGCGGCATTGCTTCCATCGGCAGCGGCCCGCCCAACCTCGGAAATCCTGGCCCGGCGCAGGCCGCGCCCGGGGGTCAGGAAAGAAACCGCTTCAAGCAAATTGGTCTTGCCGGCGCCATTCGGCCCGGTCAGCACGATCGCCGAAGACGAAACATCCATCCGGGCCGCGCCATAATTGCGAAACGCGGTCACGGACAGACGGCTGACGCGCGGCGAGACCCGTCCGGTGCTGGTCGGCACCGGTGCGGGCGTCGTTCGGGACATGTCCGTGTTTCGCAATGCGTTCAACATTTCCGTTCGTGCTGGCCTCGTTACCCTGGACCGGGCGGTCCTCAGACGCGCATCGGCATCAGCACGTAAAGCGCGCTTTCATCATCCTGATCCAGAATGATCGTCGGCGAGGCCTGGTCGGCGAGCTGGAAGATCGCCCGCTCCCCCTCGATCTGGCTGGTGATGTCCAGAAGGTACTTGGAATTGAAACCGATCTCGATATCGCTCGCGCTGTAATCGACCTCGACCTCTTCCTGGGCGGTCCCGTTGTCCGGGCTGCTGGCGGAAAGGGTCAACTGGCCGCTGGTGACGGCAAGCTTCACCGACCGGGATTTTTCCGTGGAGATCGTCGCCACGCGGTCCACCGCTTCGGAGAAGCGCTGCCGGTCGACATGCAGCATCTTGTCGTTACCGCTCGGGATCACCCGCTCATAATCCGGGAACGTCCCGTCGATCAGCTTGGTGGTGACCACCGTGTCCTCGAAGGAAACCCGCAGCTTGGTGTCCGACAGCGAGATCGTGACCTCGCCCTCGACGCCGTCGATCAGCTTGCGGATTTCGTTCACCGCCTTGCGCGGCACGATCACGCCAGGCATGTCCGCCGCGCCTTCGGGCAGCGGCATCTGTACCCGGGCGAGACGATGACCGTCGGTCGCCACCGCGCGCAGCACCTTGACGCCATCGGCTTCCGCCGCGTGCAGGAAAATACCGTTCAGGTAATAGCGGGTCTCCTCGGTGGAGATCGCGAACCGGCTCCGGTCGATCAGCATGCAGAAATCCGCCGCGCTGATGACGAAGCTGTGGGGCAGCGCATCGCCGCTGAGTGCCGGAAATTCCTCCGGCATCAAAGCGGGAAGCGAGAAATTGGAGCGGCCGGCGCGGATCGTCACGCGGCTGACATCGCCAGTCGCGGCAAGCTCGACATCCGATCCATCGGGCAGCTTGCGGACGATATCGTAGAGGGTATGGGCCGGCACCGTCACGATCCCGGCTTCCGACACATCGCAGGCCACGGATTCGACAATATCCATGTCCATGTCGGTCGTGCTCAGACCGAGCCGCCCGTCCTGCGCTTTCAACAGCACATTTGACAGGATCGGGATCGTATTCCGGCGTTCCACAACACTTTGGACGTGTCCGAGAGGCTTAAGCAAAGCCGCGCGATCAATAACGATTTTCATATTCTTCTACTTATCGGCTGGAAAGTTGATCCCCCAATCGCCGACCCATCGGCGAGCGAGCGCCTCCGCATGAGACAAGCGCATGAAACTATAGCACAAGTGCATCGCGCTTGCGGTAGTTTCAAAGGCAAAAAAGTTCGTGCTGCTGACCCATTACGGACGGCGCCCGAGCCAACCCCGAAAGATCACGATTCCAGCATGCGGCGGAGCAGGTCGACATCGTCGTTGAATTGCTTGTCCAGGCCGCGCAATTCCTCGACTTTTCGCACCGCGTGCAGCACCGTCGTATGATCCCGGCCGCCGAATTTCCGGCCAATATCCGGCAGTGACTGCGAGGTCAGCTGCTTGGACAGATACATCGCCACCTGCCGGGGCCTGGCAATCGCGCGGGAACGGCGTGCCGAATGCATCTCCGACAGGCGAATCTGGAAATGGTTGGCCACCTGGCGCTGGATTTCCTCAACCGTCACGCGGCGGTCATTGGCGCGCAGCAGATCGGCCAGAACCTCCTGGGTCATCTCCAGCGAAATATCCCGGCCGACCAGCGTCGAATGGGCGACGATCCGGTTCAGCGCGCCCTCAAGCTCGCGGACGTTGGAGGAGATCTTGTGGGACAGGAATTCGAGCACCTTCTCCGGCATCTCGACGCCGAGGCGCTCGGCCTTGGACTGCATGATCCCGAGGCGCAGCTCGTAGTTGGTCGGATGGATATCGGCAACCAACCCCCAGCCGAGGCGCGAGCGCAGACGCTCTTCCATGCCTTCGAGGTCGGTCGGCGATTTATCGGCGGAAATCACCACCTGGCGGTTCTGGTCCACCAGCGCGTTGAAGGTGTGGAAAAACTCTTCCTGGGTGGAATCCTTGCCGCTGATGAACTGCACATCGTCGATCATCAGCAGGTCGACCGACCGGAACTGCTCCTTGAACGAGACCGTGTCGCGGAAACGCAGGGCCCGGATGAACTGGTACATGAATTTTTCGGCGGAGAGATAAATCACCCGCCTGTTCGGATGCCGCTGCCGGACATGCCAGGCGATGGCGTGCATCAGATGGGTCTTACCAAGACCGACACCGCCATAAAGGAACAGCGGGTTGAACGGCACCGTCTCGCTCTCGGCGACCCGGCGCGCGGCGGCAAAAGCCAGCTCGTTCGGCTTGCCGACGACGAAATTGTCGAAAGTGAAGCGCGGATCAAGTGGCGCCTCGAAATCCGGGCGCTCGTCAGAGCCGGAAGAGCCATGAACAGCGGGCGCCCTCAGCGCTGCGGGACGCGGCGCCGGTTCCGGCATGTCCGTCTCAATCGCAGCATCCGCCGCCTCGTCCCGGCTGCTCTCGGAGCGGCCCCGGCTGGACGCGAAGATGGCAATGGATTTCACATCGGTATGTTCGACCGACCAGATCGCCCGCAGGCGGTCGGAATATTGCGACCGGACCCGGTCACGGACAAAGGGACTCGGCGCCCGCATGATCGCCGTGCCTTCGTCGATACCCTCGAAGGTCAACGGCTTCAGCCAGTTCCGGAAAACCGCGTCACCGAGCTCGGTCCGGAGTCTGCCCCGCACACGCGCCCAACACAGCTCATCATCGCCTGAAATGCCGGCTGTCATGCCCTGACCTCCGGCGACCTGTCGTTGCGGCCCGAATTCACCCCACACATTCAAACCTCTTCTCGACTCCTTTTCCAGCTCGCCCCTGGCCATCCCAACGCCCCATCCGATGTATTGACCAGTTGGCCGAAAAAGTCTCTGTCCAGACGCACCTTCCCCAGAGAGAATCGCCCTAGCGATTTCTTACACTCTTCGGGCTATGCGAAATAAATCTTAGAAACGCTAAAAGTTTTACTTGGCGTTCGTTCCGAATGCCCGGTCAAACCGTAGCGTTAAACGAATACCGTGCCTGAGGTTTTGAATAATCTTATTCATTTTGTTTTCACTCCGGCGCGGCAGTAGGCAGTCAAACTACCCAAGTGCTTTTCCGGACGCAACCGTGACTCTATCCAAAATGACGATTTTTTTTCGCCGGAAGCGCCGATCTTTTCCTTGACAGAATCAATCTCCACTTTGAATCAACGCCTTGAATTCCGTCCTTAAGCGATGACATCGTCTTTCAATTCCACCACTCGGAAATACACAATTAAGCAATTGTTTTTATTGAAATTTCCCGGCGTCACGCATGATTCCGCCCTGATCGCCGATCTGAATTATCGCGATTTTCGTCACGCTTTTTACATAAAACCGTAACCTGATCGTCATGACTCCCCGGGAGCCACGGTCTTCCTCGCCGGAAGCACCAAAAGGAAAAGCCGCGGCCCAAGGCCGCGGCTTTTACCTCAAGTATTCGTCAGGACGTCCGGATTAAGCGGAGATCGCCTTGATCCGGGCAGAGAGACGCGACAGCTTGCGCGACACGGTGTTCCGGTGAAGGACACCCTTGGTCACGCCACGCTGCATTTCCGGCTGCGCGGCTTTGAACGCGGCCTGAGCGACTTCCTTGTCCCCACTGTCGATCGCCAGTTCGACCTTCTTCACGAAGGTACGAATACGGCTGATCCGGGCGTGGTTCATGACCCGGCGCCGATCGTTACGGCGAATACGTTTTTTGGCAGACTGATGTTGCGCCATTTGCTTCTAATCCCAGCTCGATGCGCGGAAATTCAAGAGGGCGGCTTATAGACGAGAGTCTCCCGTCACGTCAACCGCGTAAATCCAACTGATTTCAGAATCAGCGGTTCTTGAAACTAGGCTGCCGCTTTTCCGCAAATGCGGACATGCCTTCTTTCTGGTCTTCGGTCGCGAAGGTAGCGTGGAACAGCCGCCGTTCGAACTTCACGCCCTCGGCCATGGTGGTCTCGTAGGACCGGTTGACCGCTTCCTTCGCCATCAACACGGACGGACGGGACAGATCGGCGATTTTCCCCGCCACCTTGAGGGCTTCCTCAAGCAGATCGGCGGCCGGAACGATACGGCTCACAAGACCCGACCGCTCGGCCTCCTCCGCATCCATCATGCGTCCGGTCAGGCACATTTCCATGGCCTTGGACTTGCCGACGAAGCGTGTCAGGCGCTGTGTGCCGCCGGATCCCGGGATCGTCCCGATGGTGATTTCCGGCTGGCCGAATTTCGCCGTGTCCGCGGCCAGGATGAAATCGCACATCATCGCCACTTCGCAGCCGCCGCCGAGCGCATAGCCCGAGACCGCCGCGATCACCGGCTTGCGGCACCGGGTAATGTCTTCCCAGCCGCTGGTGATGAAATCCTCACTGAACACGTCGGTGAAGCTCTTGCTCTGCATCTCCTTGATGTCGGCACCGGCGGCGAAAGCCTTCTCGCTACCGGTCAGCACCATGCAGCCGACCTCGTCGTCCGCCTCGAAATCGGCAACCGCCTTGCCCAGCTCCGCCATCAGCGCGCTCGACAGGGCGTTCAGCGCCTTCGGCCGGTTCAGAGTGATGAGGCCGACGGCCCCCTTCTTCTCAACCAGAATGTTCTCATATGCCATCGGATCGCTCCCATTCATCCGTTGCGCGCCGGCGGGACAAGCCCGCCGGTCATCTAGGCAATAAGGAATACCGGACCAGCGTATCCTCGCCGTCCGGTGTGAAATCCAGCGTCAGACTCTCCCCCTCACGCTGGTAGGTATTCTCTCCCGCCCGGGTCCAGCCGAGCTGGCCGAGGGTCTCCGCATAAAAGGACTGAATGCCGGCAACGGGCAGAGGTCCGCGGGCAAAGGCCACCACGATCCGTCCGCTGGCCGCATCGAATGCCAGCGAGGCATCGGGAATTTGTTCGAGGCCCGGCATCAGGGGCAGATCGGCAAAGCCCTCGACAAAGCTGTCCGCCGCCAGTCCCGCCCGGGCAGACGCCAGCAGCAGGACGAAGACAAACACTCTGACAAGGAGCCGAAGCGCCCGGAGTGCGGACCCGCGCTTGTTGTTGTGCCGGATAGACATGATGGCAGCTTCTACCTCACCGCTGGCAGCGTGGACAATAGAAAGTGGACCGGCCGGACTGGACAATGCGGCGGATCGGTCCGTGACCGGGCTCCACCGGGCATGCCGTGCCCTCGCGGTCATAGACGGCGAATTCATGCTGGAAGTAACCGAGTTCCCCGTCCGGCCGGGCATGATCCCGCAGCGTGGAGCCGCCGGCCCGGATCGCCGCCTGCAACACTTCCCGGATATCCCCCGCCAGCCGCTCGGCCCGCGCGCCCTGCACGTTTGCGGCCTTGCGCAACGGCGAAATGCCGGAGCGGAACAGGGCCTCGGAAACATAGATATTGCCGAGCCCCGCGACCACCTTCTGATCCAGCAAAGCCGCCTTGATCGGCGTCTGCTTGCCCTTCAGGGCAGCGGCCAGCGCCGGGCCGTTGAAAGCATTGGACAACGGCTCCGGCCCCATCCCGGCAAAATGCCTGTGCGCCGGAATCTCGGTTTCCATGGCGAGATCCATGGAACCGAACCGGCGCTGATCGTTGAACCGGATCACGGTGCCGTCCTCTGTCGTGAAGACAACATGGTCGTGCCGGTCCAGCTCGGGCGGTCGGGTCTCGTCGATGGTCACCCGGCCGGACATGCCGAGATGCCAGATCAGCACCGTGCCGTCTTCCATATGGACGAGCATGTATTTTGCCCGCCGCGACATGCTTGCGACCCGTTGGCCTTCGAGCCGGTCAACGAAATCCTCTGGAAACGGCCAGCGCAGATCCGGCCGCCGCTGCTCCACACGCACCAGCCGCTTGCCCTCCATGAAGGGCTGCAGGCCGCGCATCACGGTTTCAACCTCGGGCAGTTCCGGCACGCCGCACTCCTTCGCTTCCGCATCCTGTTTCTCTGTACGGGAGCGGGCAGGCATCGGCAAGCGCGACCGGGGGCATCTTGCTTCTCCTGTTGGATTGCCGCTCACTCTGGGCTAGATCACGGGTGGGACGATCCTGGTGACCGTCTCCATGCGGCAGCGGGATTTATGCGATGACTGAGAACGCCACCACCCATTTCGGCTTCAAGGATGTGCCCGTCGGCGAGAAAGCCGGGCTGGTGCGCGAGGTTTTCGACTCCGTCGCCGGACGCTACGACCTGATGAACGACCTGATGAGCCTCGGTATCCACCGGCTCTGGAAGGCCGCGCTGATGGACTGGGTGGCGCCGCGCCCGGACCTCACCCTGCTGGACGTGGCCGGCGGCACAGGCGATATCGCCTTCCGCTACCGGGAGCGGGGCGGCGGGCCGGTGATTGTCTGCGATATCAACGAGGCGATGCTGACCGTCGGCCGGGAGCGGGCGGCGGAAAACGGCATCGAAAAACTGACCTGGACCGTCGGCAATGCCGAAATGCTGCCGATCGAAAGCAATTCGGTCGATCTCTATACAATCGCCTTCGGCCTGCGGAACGTGACCGATATCGACGCCGCCCTGCGTGACGCGCGCCGGGTGTTGAAGCCGGGCGGGCGTTTCCTCTGCCTCGAATTTAGCCGCCTCGCCCTGCCGGCGCTCGACCCGGTGTATGATTTCTATTCCTTCAAGGTGCTGCCGGAAATCGGCGCCCGTGTCGCGGACGACCGCGACGCCTATCTCTATCTGGCCGAAAGCATCCGGAAATTTCCGGATCAGGAGCGTTTTGTCGATCGCATAGAGGAGGCCGGGTTCGGCCGTATCCGCTACCGCAATCTTTCCGGCGGCATCGCGGCCATTCATTCCGCCTGGAAGATCTGACCCTTATGTGGCGCGCCCTTCGCAACCTCATCCGTCTCTGCGGCTCGGCCTGGATACTCGCCCGGCACGGGGCGCTGGCACCACTCGCCAACATTCCGCAGGCACCCGCCCTCGCGCTGGCGGCGCGCTTCGTGCTGCTGTTCCGGGACCGGCGCTATGACCGGCTGCGACCCGGCGAGCGACTGGCGGCAGCGCTCAGCGCCCTCGGCCCCAGCTTCATCAAGTTCGGCCAGTCTCTGGCCACCCGGTCGGACCTGATCGGCGAGGAACAGGCGCATGACCTTTCTCAACTGCAGGACCGCCTGAAGCCCTTCTCCGCCGCCATCGCCAAGCGCATGCTGGAAGAAGAGCTGGAACGCCCCATCGGCGAGGTGTTCAGCAGCTTCGAGGAAAAACCGGTCGCCGCCGCCTCCATCGCCCAGGTGCATTTCGCCGTTACCACCGAGGGCGAGGACGTCGCCGTCAAGATCCTGCGGCCCGATATCGAGAAACGGTTCGCCCGCGACCTCGACCTGTTCCTCTGGATCGCCGAGCTGCTGGAAGAGCACTGGCCCTGGATCCGCCGCCTGAAGCCGGTCGAGGTGATCGAACTGTTCGCCGAAACCGTCGAGATGGAAATGGACCTCCGCATGGAGGCCGCCGCCGCGTCCGAGCTGGCCGATAATTTTGCCGACGATCCGGGCTTCCGGGTCCCGACCGTGGACTGGAGCCGGACCACCGCGCGGATCATGACCGTCGAGCGGGTGCGCGGCGCCCGGATCGACAATCTGGAAGCGTTGCAGGAAATGGGGCTGGACCCCACGGAAATCCTGCGCCAGGCCGCCACCGCCTTCTTCAATCAGGTGTTCCGGGACGGCTTCTTCCATGCCGACATGCATCCGGGCAACGCCTTCGTGGACGCCCAGGGCCGCGTCGTCCCGGTCGATTTCGGCATCATGGGCCGGCTCGACCAGAAGACCCGCTATTTCCTGGCCGACATGCTGACCGGCTTTCTGACCGGCGATTACCGCAAGGTTGCCGAGGTGCATTTCCGGGCCGGATACGTGCCCGCGCACAAAAGTATCGACGCCTTCACCCAGGCCTGCCGCTCCATCGGCGAGCCGCTGCTTGGCCGCCCCCTGCACGAGATTTCCGTCGCCCGGCTGCTGGCGCAATTGTTCCGCATCACCGAGCAGTTCGAGATGGAAACCCAGCCCCAGCTCCTGCTGTTGCAGAAGACCATGGTGGTGGCGGAAGGCGTCGGCCGGACGCTCAATCCCGACGTCAATATGTGGGAGTTGCCCCGGCCGATGATCGAGGACTGGATGCTCCAGCATCGCGGCCCCCAGGCCCGGATCAAGGAAGCCGCCTCCCACGCCATCACCCTTGCCGAACGGCTGCCGCAGATCATCGAGGCCACGGACAAGGTCATGGGCTCGATGACCGAGGGCGGCGTCAAGCTGCACCCGGAAACCGTGGCCCGGTTCGCCGAGGAAAGCGCAAAACGCCGCCGCTCCTTCTGGCCGGTCTGGCTCGCCCTCTTCATCGCCGCGCTGGCGCTGCTGATCGACTGAGAGGCGCTGGCAGGTCTCCATCTGCGACATTCCGACGCAGTTTTATTGCCGGGAACAGGCGTTTCGGGCACCGGTTAGTCCGGTTCCGATCCAAATACGACCGGAAATTCCGCCTCTCTTGCCCCACATTCATGGGTAGAAACCGGCCGGCCCGAAATCCGTTTCGGTAAGCGGTTTTCATACGGTCAGCACATGGACTTGCATGTGGGGAGAGATGCCATGACCACCGCCTTCGACTCGCCCAGCTTCGACGGACACGAGACTGTCAGCTATGCGTCCTGCCCGGAAACGGGTCTGCGCGCCATCATCGCCATTCACTCCACCGCCCTCGGCCCCGCCGCAGGCGGATGCCGGATGCGTGCCTATGCCTCGGCCGATGAAGCCCTGACCGACGTGCTCCGCCTCTCGCGCGGCATGACCTACAAGAACGCCATGGCCGAACTGCCGCTCGGCGGCGGCAAGGCCGTGGTCATCGGCAATCCGGCGACGGACAAGAGCGACGCCTTTCTTGAAAGCCTCGGCGATGCCGTCGAACGGCTCGGCGGCGCCTACTGGATCGCGGAAGACATGGGCATCGGCCCCGAGGATATGGAGAAGGTCGCCCGCCGTACCCGTTATGTCGCCGGACTCAAATCCGGCAAGGCGGCAAGCGGCGATCCCTCGCCCGTGACCGCCGAAGGCGTTTTCCGGGGCATCAGGATCGCGGTGAAACACAAGCTGGAACGGCCAAGCGTGAAAGGCCTGACCGTCGCCATCCAGGGCATCGGCCATGTCGGCTATGCGCTGGCAAAGCTGCTGCACGAAGCCGGAGCCAGCCTGATCGTCACCGACGTGAACGAGATCGCCCTGAAAAAGGCGGAACGGGAACTCGGCGCCCGCGTGGTTGCCCTGGACGAGATCTACGACGCCCCCGCCGATATCTTCGCCCCCTGCGCCGCCGGAGCGGTGCTGAACCCGGACACCATTCCGCGCCTGAAAGTCCCGGTCGTCGCCGGAGCCGCGAACAACCAGCTCGACACGCCTGAAAGCGAGATGCTGCTGAAACAGCGCGGCATTCTCTATGCCCCGGATTACGTCATCAATGGCGGCGGCATCATCAACGTCGCCGCCGAAATCTCCGGACGCTACGACCCTGTCTGGGTGCAGGCGCGGCTGGATTGCCTGATGGAAACTCTGGACGGGGTGTTCGCCGAAGCCGCCCGGCTTGATCTGCCTGCGGGCGAAGTGGCGGACCGGATGGCGCGCGCGAGGATTGACGCAGCGAAGTTGCGGAAGGCGGGGTAGCCCCTTCAGTGAGACTTTGAGGGCCCGGCAAGACCCGTGAAAGGCTCCGTTTCGGACCGGCTTCGCCACTGACCGCCGACAGCCGCTTTCGCGATATAGGCAGAGCGGCTTACACCGTGCATTGCCGCATTCCGGTCAATGGCGCCGAGTTCCGACTGTTTCAGCGTAATGTTCACCCGCACGGTCCGGTCCTCGATTTTAGCAACCCGGATCAAGACCGGCATCCCGTCGGCAAAATCCGGATCGGCCATGATATCTTCGACCGAAGACGGAGGCGGGATATCCACACCGTCTTCCAAAAGCAGATCTATATGCCCGGCAAGGGCCTCCTCGGCCCCAGTCTTCAGCTCTTCGACAGACACTCCGGCAGACACACATCCCGGAAAGTCCGGAAACGAGATTCCGTATTCACTACCGTCATCTTTGTGAATGATGCCTACATAGTATCTCATTGCGTCACCTCAGTTTTACGCCGGATTGCTTTTCGATGCTCCGCAGCGTCCCTGCAGGCAGGTCGCGCTTTGGGTGCGGAACCGTGACCAATCCAGGCTTCGTCGGGTGCTTGAAGTGATGATGACTCCCGGTCACCCGGACCTGACGCCAGCCGTCGGCTTCCAGAAGCTTTATCACGGCAGCACTTTTCATGTGTATAATTATACACACTGAATTGATGTTTACAATCCCTCCGGCACAACAAACAACCGAGAACGCAGCTTGAACGTCCACCCCCGGCGCCCTAGAGTCCGCCTCGTCTGAGACATCTGAAAGGTCGGGACATGTCCTCCGGCAAACGGGTTCTGCTGATCGTCGGTGGCGGTATTGCCGCCTATAAGGCGCTGGAGCTGGTGCGGCTGCTGCGCAAGCGCGGGATATCCGTGCGCGCGGTGCTGACGAAAGCGGGCGAGGAGTTCGTGACGCCCCTCAGCCTGTCGGCGCTGACCGAGGACAAGGTCTATACCGATCTCTTCTCCCTCACCGACGAGGCGGAGATGGGGCATATCCAGCTTTCCCGCTCCGCCGACCTGATCGTCGTCGCCCCCGCCACTGCCGATTTACTGGCGAAGATGCGGGCCGGGCTGGCGGGCGATCTGGCCTCCACCCTGCTGCTGGCGACCGACACGCCCGTGCTGGCCGCCCCAGCCATGAATGTCCGGATGTGGACCCATGCGGCAACGCAGGAAAATGTGAAGGTTCTGGCCGAACGCGGCATTTCCTTCATCGGGCCGGACGAGGGCGACATGGCCTGCGGCGAATTCGGGCCGGGGCGCATGGCGGAACCGACGGCAATTGCCGAGGCCGTCGCGGCCCAACTCGACCCGGCGGCGAAACCTCTGGCGGGCAAACGCGCCGTGGTCACCAGCGGGCCGACCTATGAGCCGATCGATCCGGTGCGCTATATCGCCAACCGGTCGTCCGGCAAGCAGGGCCATGCCATCGCGGCGGCGCTTGCAGCGGCGGGTGCCGAGGTAACACTGGTCACCGGCCCGACGCGGGAGCCCGATCCGGCAGGCGTCACCGTCCGGCATATCGAGACCGCGCGGCAGATGCTGGCCGGGGTCGAGGCCGCCCTGCCCGCCGATATCGCCATCTTCGCCGCCGCCGTCGCCGACTGGCGGGTGGCCGAGGAGGCGCCGCAGAAGCTGAAGAAGAACGGCAGCAGGGAAATCCCGGCGCTCTCCATGACCGAGAACCCGGACATCCTGAAAACCGTTTCCGGGCTCGACGGCAAGCGGCCCGCCCTGGTCATTGGTTTCGCTGCCGAAACGGAAAACGTGATCCCGCATGCCACCGAGAAGCGCGCCCGCAAGGGCTGCGACTGGATCATGGCAAACGATGTCAGCCCGGCGACGGGGACTTTCGGCGGGGACGCCAACACCATTCACCTGATCACCGGGGACGGCGCCGAGGACTGGCCCACCCTGACCAAGAAGGAAGTGGCGGTGAAGCTCGCCGCCCGCATCACGGAGCATTTCACCGCATGACCACCGCCACCGTCGACGTCCGCGTCCGCCGCCTGCCGCATGGCGCGGACCTGCCCCTGCCGGAATATCAGACACCGGACAGCGCCGGCATGGATCTGATGGCCGCGATTTCTGAGGATGTCGTTCTTGCGCCGGGCGCGCGCACGCTAATCCCGACCGGCCTGTCCATCGCCCTGCCGCCGGGCTTCGAGGCCCAGGTCCGGCCGCGTTCGGGGCTGGCGCTGCGCAACGGCGTCACCCAGGTGAACACGCCCGGCACCATCGATGCGGACTATCGCGGCGAGATCGGCGTTATCCTGATCAATCACGGCCAGGAGCCCTTCACCGTGACCCGTGGCATGCGCATCGCGCAGATGCTTGTGGCGCCGGTGATCCAGGCGCGCTGGCAGGAAGTCGAAGAGCTGGACGAAACGGCGCGCGGGAGCGGCGGTTTCGGCTCCACCGGTACCGGCTGAGCGCTGGCGCGCGAACACGCACACACTTGTTCCGTACCGGCCGTTTAAGAGCCGGGCGGGATTGACCAGCTTGAGCAGGACAGGACATCCCAAAGGGAGGACCACCAAATGAGCGCAACCGAATTCCGCGGAAAAATCTACGACAGCATCCTCGATACGATTGGCGCCACCCCTCTCGTCCGGGTCTCGAAGCTGGCAGCAGCCAAGGGCGTCAAGGCGGACATCCTTGCCAAGCTCGAATTCTTCAATCCGCTGGCTTCCGTGAAAGACCGGATCGGCAGGGCGATGATCGAAGCCGCCGAAGCCTCGGGCGCGCTGAAGCCAGGCGCCACCATCATCGAGCCGACCAGCGGCAATACCGGTATCGGCCTTGCCTTCGTGGCGGCGGCCAAGGGCTACAAGCTGATCCTGACCATGCCGGAATCCATGTCGATCGAGCGCCGCAAGATGCTGGCGTTCCTCGGTGCAGAGATCGTGCTGACCGAAGCACCGCTCGGCATGAAGGGCGCCATCGCGAAGGCCGAGGAGCTGGTTGCCAAAACGCCTGGCGCCTTCATGCCGCAGCAATTCGCCAACCCGGCGAACCCGGATATCCATGTTCGCACCACGGCGGAGGAAATCTGGGCGGATACCGGTGGCGATATCGACGCTTTCGTCTCGGGTATCGGCACCGGCGGCACCATCACCGGCGCCGGCGGCGTGCTGAAGCAGCGCAATCCGAAACTCCACGTCGTCGCGGTCGAGCCGGAAGCCAGCCCGGTGCTGTCCGGCGGCAGCCCGGCACCGCACAAGATCCAGGGCATCGGCGCCGGTTTCGTGCCAGAGATTCTCGACACGAGGATCTATGACGAGATCGTCAAGGTCAGCAACGAAGCCGCCATCGAGACCAGCCGCGAGGCCGCCCGCATCGAAGGCCTGCCGGCCGGGATCTCCTCCGGCGCCGCCCTTGCCGCCGCCTTCGAGATCGGCAAGCGCCCGGAGATGGAAGGCAAGCGGATCGTCGTCATCATCCCGAGCTTCGCCGAGCGTTATCTCTCGACCGCCCTGTTCGAGGGCCTCGGGGAATAAACCACATGGAACTGAACGACGAACAGTTCCACCGCTATGCCCGCCATCTGATCCTGGACGAGGTCGGCGAGGAGGGGCAGGAGCGCCTTCTCGCTTCCCGCGTCCTGGTGATCGGCGCCGGCGGGCTCGGCTCGCCGTTGCTGCTCTATCTTGCCGCGGCCGGGGTCGGCACCCTCGGTATCATCGATGATGACGAAGTCGACCTGACCAACCTGCAGCGGCAGATCGCCCACGGCACCGCCTCTGTCGGCAGTTCCAAGGTCGCCTCGGCGGCGGAATCCGTCGCCCGGATCAATCCGGGCATCCGGGTGAACCGGTACGAGGAACGGCTGACCGCCGAAAACGCGGCCACACTCTTCGCCGACTATGACCTGATCGCCGACGGCAGTGACAATTTTACCACACGCTATCTCGTCAATGATGCCGCCTATCTCTCCGGCAAGCCTCTGGTCTCCGGCTCCCTGCTGCGTTTCGAGGGTCAGCTTGCGACCTTCCGGGGCGGCGTGCCCGGCCATGAGGGCGAGCCCTGCTATCGCTGCCTGTTCCCGACCGAGCCGCCGCCGGGCATGATCCCGCGCTGCGAGGAGGCCGGCATCCTCGGGGCGGTCGCCGGTGTGATCGGCACGCTGCAAGCCACTGAAGTTCTGAAGGAATTGCTCGATCTCGGCAGCAGCCTGTCCGGCCATCTGCTGATCTATGACGCGCTCGGCCCAACCTTCCGGAAGATGAAAGCCGCCCGCGATCCGGGCTGTGCATTGTGCGGCACCGACCCGACCATCCGCGAAATCGCCTGATCTTCGCCTTAATTCGGTCCTGATCGGCATGTGTCATATGCCACTGTAATAATCGATAACGGATTGGAAATAATCCGATCGGTTACCATATGTTTACATATCAAGTGAGCATAATGACGAGGCTGCTGATTTCGCAATCGGGTGAAGTTCGGGGCAGCCCGGGAGAATACGAATTATGAATGGGCGCAAATCAAAAAAACGAAACGGCGGCAACGGCGTGGTGCCGAGCGAAGCCGATCTCCAGGCCAGCGGGTCCTGGGGTCTGCCCCTTCTCGGCCTCACCATTGTATTCAGCCTGGTACTGGTTGGCGTGATGGTTGGCTCCGGCGATGCCAGTGCCTTTTTCGGCCACTGATCCCTTTCGGCCGATCCCTTTAGGCTGACGCACTCAGAACTCGAGCTCTAACACCCTGTCCGGCGGCCGGTGGCCATCGACGAACGTCTTCACGTTCACGATCACCTTTTCCCCCATATCGATCCGGCCCTCGATCGTCGCCGAGCCCATATGCGGCAGCAGCACGACGTTTGAAAGCTTCAGCAGCTTCGGATCGACCTGCGGCTCATGCTCGAAAACATCGAGGCCCGCGCCCGCGAAATCCCTGTTCGACAGCGCCTGCACCAACGCTTCCTCGTCCACCACCTCGCCACGCGACGTGTTGACCAGATAGGCGTGCGGCTGCAGCAGCGAGAGCCGCCGCGCATTCAGCATGTGATAGGTGGCGGGCGTGCGCGGGCAATTCACCGAAACGATATCCATACGGGACAGCATCTGGTCCAGATTGTCCCAATAGGTCGCCTCCAGTTCCTGCTCGGTCTCCGGATGCAGGCGGCGGCGATTGTGATAATGGATCGACAGGCCGAACCCGCGGGCCCGCTTTGCCACCGCCTGGCCAATCCGGCCCATGCCGATGATGCCAAGGCGCTTGCCATGGATCCGGTGGCCGAGCATCACCGTCGGCCCCCAGCCTTCCCATTTTCCGGACCGCACCAGCTTTTCGCCCTCGACCAGACGGCGCGGCACCGAAAGGATCAGCGCCATGGTCATGTCCGCCGTATCCTCGGTCAGCACGCCGGGGGTGTTGGTGACGACGATGCCTTTCTTTTTGGCCGCGGGCACATCGATATGATCGACACCGGTGCCGAAAGAGGCAATCAGCTTCAGGGCCGGGCCGGCTTCCTCGATCAGTTTCGCGTCGAGCTTGTCGGTGACGGTCGGGATCAGGATGTCCGCTTCGGCCATGGCGGCCTTGAGCTGATCCCGGGAGAACGGCTCGTCCGTCATGTTCAGCCGCGTATTGAACAGCTCCATCATCCGGGTTTCCACCGGATCCGGTAGCTTCCGCGTGACGATGACAAGCGGCTTGCTGGTTGTCATGGGATTTATCCTTCGCCCCGATACCCTGTTCTTCCGGGAAATATCAGGCGCCCGGTGAATTGTCCACAAAGCGGCAAGTATCTCCGCTATATAGCGGCGCGCCCTCTTACTCCACCCCAATTGTAGTGGTAGGATGGGTGCTCATTCCGGGATACGCACCATGTTTCTGAAACCGCTCTCGCTGATCCTCGCCCTGCTGATCGTGCCAACATCCCTGCTTGCCGGCCTGAACACGGCGGCGCGGGCGGAAACCGTGGGCAGCGTGACCGGCCTGCCGATCCCGCGCTACGTCACGCTCCAGGCGGAAGAGGTCAATGTCCGGACCGGCCCCGGCGTGCGCTATCCGGTGGACTGGGTGTTCGTGCGGGAGAACATGCCGGTCGAGATCGTCTCCGAATTCGAGAACTGGCGGAAAGTCCGTGATTTCGAAGGCACCGAGGGATGGGTGCATCAGAGCATGCTGTCCGGCCGCCGCTCCGTGCTGGTGATTGGCCGCAACCGGACGCTCCGGCGTGAGTCGGCGGACAGCTCGCCTGCCGTGGCGCATCTGGAACCCGGCGTGATCGCCTGGCTGGAAAGCTGCGCGCAGGAATGGTGCGAGATCGAAGTGTCCGGCCTCAGCGGCTGGGTACACAGGTCGGCGATCTGGGGAATACGGGTAGACGAGTCTCTGCGCTAGAGGCACCGGGGGCTAGAAGCACACGGGCTTTTGATCCCGCTCTAAAGCTCTTTCGCCTTCAGGCGGATGATCAGGTCGACCCGCTCGATCTCCGTG
>NZ_CAXBDC010000059.1:0-28672 GCF_963974195.1 uncultured Nisaea sp. | reverse complement strand
GCGCGGTGGTGCCGGCCGGGACCAGCTTCACGCCCGGGTTCTTCACCCGGCCGGAAACGGAATAGCTGCGCAAGCCCTTGCACCCGTTCTTGCCCTGATCCTCGAACCACGCGGCGCCGTTCTTCAGGATCTCCGGCACCCAGTAGAGCGTCTCTATATTGTTCACCAGCGTGGGGCGGCCGAAGATGCCGTTGACCGAGACATAGGGCGGGCGATGACGCGGCAGACCGCGCTTGCCCTCAATGGATTCGATCATTGCGGACTCTTCACCGCAGATATAGGCGCCAGCGCCACGGCGCAGATTGATTTTCGTGTGTTTTGCCAAACCTGCTGCCTCAACGGCGGCGATTTCCTTCAACAGGATTTCGCGGGCCGCAGGATATTCGTCGCGCAGATAGATAAAGACCTCTTCGGCCTCGACCACCCAGGCGCCAATCAGCATGCCTTCGAGGAACTGATGCGGGTTGCTTTCAAGAAACAGCCGGTCCTTGAAGGTGCCGGGCTCGCCCTCGTCGCCATTGATCGCCATCAGGCGCGGGCCTTGCTCGGCACGCACGAAACTCCATTTCCGCCCGGTCGGAAAACCGGCCCCGCCGAGCCCCCGCAGTCCGCCGTCGGACAGGGTTTCGATGATGTCCTCGACGCTGCGTTTGCCGGAGATGCAGGTTTCCAGCACGGCATAACCGCCATCCTGGCGATAGGCGTCGAAAGCCTTGTACTCCGGAATATGCGGATGCAGATGGCCGCTTCGGGCGACTTCAAACACCTTGTCGGCTGTACATTTGTCAACATGCCGGTGCCCAACTTCGGCAACCGGTGCCAGATCGCAGCGGCCCATGCAGGGCGCGCGCAGCACGCGGATGTCGGCATCCGCGTTGGCTTCAAGCTCCGAGATGAGTTTTTCAGCGCCCGAAAGTGCGCAGCTCAGGGATTCACAGACCCTGATCGTCACGGGGGCAGGGCGTTCCTCACCGTCGCGGACGATGTCGAAATGCGCATAGAAGGACGCGACTTCGTAGATCTCCGACATGGGAATGCGCATTTCGGCGGCAAGCGCGTGCAGCAAACCGGCAGGCAGACAGCCTTCGCTGTCCTGAATCAGGTGCAGATGCTCAATTAACAGGTCGCGGCGGCGCGGACGGTCGCCAAGGATTTCGCGCATGCGGTCGCGGTCATCGCCATCAAGGAAACGCCCTTTTGGCAGCGCCGGAGCCTTCCGTCGGCCCGAACCGGGATGGATCTTTTTCCCGACTTTCATTTGATTCATGGTCTTTACGGCCTTCTTGTTGCTTCCTCGGCATATCCCGGGACGTTTTGGCAGAGCCCGGTGTTTCTCCCAATCGCGTCCGGTTGAACGCTATCGGCCTGTTCTTCTTTTGCTTCGCTCGTGCGCGTCATTATTTCGCTCCTGAGCGCCGCTCTTTGTTATGGAGTGCGTTCGTATATCGACCGCAGCCCTCGCATATTCTGTAACTCAAATTTCATTCCCGAAACGCTCTATGCGCCGGGCAGTCGCCAATAAATCGAATAACCTTTCAGATGATGTGTGTTCCGATCACTCCCCCGATGAAGGCTGTTTAGTCTTGGCATCTTGTATACCATAATCTCGTGTGACCCCGCTGTCGAGAGCCGGAGACAGCCATTAGACCGAAAACATTGAATATTTCCGCGGCGTTTTTTGGGTGCCCGTCCGCATGACGTGTAATGGCTGACAGCAGCTCTGGAGAAACTGGTATACAAGATACTTGGGCTTGGTATACCATTTCCATGCCATGAAAAGTTGTTGGTCCTCACCAAAAAGCAGGACTACGATTTGGCGACGGGCAAAAAGAAAAAAATAAATTTGTCCGGAAACAACATAGGGAGGAGTTCAATGAAAATCTCAAGACGTAGTCTTATGGGGCTGGCGATTGTCGCTGGTCTCGGACTCGCCGTAAATGCACCGGCGCAAGCGTTTGAACCTGTAAAGCCGATCGACTTCATCATCATGGCCGGCAAGGGCGGTGGCGCGGACAAGATGGCCCGCCTGATGCAGACAATCGTCGAAAAGCACAAGATGGCTTCCAAGCCGCTGATCCCGATCAACAAGCCGGGCGGCTCCGGTGCTGAAGCTCTGGTTCATGTCCAGAATGCCAAGGATCAGGATCACACCATCATGGTGACCCTGAACAGTTTCTATACGACGCCGATGCGTCAGCCGGGTCTTGGTGTGGACTCCATGAAATTCGCACCGATCGCGCGGATGGCGGAAGATACTTTCCTGCTCTGGGTGCACAAGGATTCCGGCCTCACGTCATTTGACCAGTGGGTTGATCACGTCAAAAGCGTGGGCAACGAATGGGTCATGGGCGGTACCGGTAAATTGCAGGAAGACCAGCTCATCACGGACTTCCTGAACGCCAATTTCGATCTGAAGATGAAGTACGTTCCCTACAAGGGCGGCGGAACGGTCGCCAAGCAGGTTGCCGGCAAGCACATCAATTCCTCCGTGAACAACCCCTCCGAAATCGAGGGTTTCTACAATGCCGGCGTGGCTGTCCCGCTGGTTGCCTTCACCAACGAGCGCCTGGACAAGTTCCCGAACGCTCCGACCATGAAGGAAAAGGGCCAGGACTTTGCCTATTACATGCAACGTAGCGTCGTCGGCGCTCCGGAAATGTCGGCGGACGCACAGGCCTACTATACCGCGCTGTTCAAAAAGGTTTTTGACAGCAAGGAATGGCAGGATTACCGCACGAGCAAGAGTCTTTATGGCGATTTTCTGAGTGGTGCTGCGTTGCAGGATTACTGGAAGGTCAATAACGAGACGCATCGCGCGATGCTGGCCAAGATGGGCGCCTCCTGATCGCCAATCTGCACACCCCCGGAACCTGAGCGTTCCGGGGGTGTGATTTTAGGGATCCGGCATCCCGTCGCTTTTTCTATTCATGATCGAATAAGGAAGGTCGCCGCACATGCGTCGCGCGGAATTGGTCACGGCTGTCCTGCTGGCAGCATTTTCCATCTATCTGATGTGGAAGAGTACCGAGCTGAAGATAGGCTGGGTAAAACATGAAGGTCCCGGTGGCGGTGCTTGGCCGTTCTGGCTGGCCGGGATAATGTTGATCTGCAACGTCTGGACAATTGTGAACTGGGTTCGCAAGGCCACGCCGCAGTCGCGCTCCCAGGATCAGTTCATGGACGCGCACGCGATCCGGATGTTCCTGCTGGTTGGCGGCAGTGTGGTCGCTCTCGCGGCCATGGTGCATATCATCGGCGTCTATGGGGCGGTGCCGATATTCATGCTGTTCTACCTGCGGATTCTGGGGCGGCACGGCTGGGTACCAACGGTGTCCATCTCCGTGGCCGCACCGGTCATTATCTTCTTCTTCTTCGATGTCGCCATGCGGATCGTGCTGCCCAAGGGATACCTGGAGCCGCTGTTCTATCCGCTTTACGACATCTTCCTTTAGCGCCGGTCTGGGGATTTAAGTTATGGAAATCATTCAGCATCTTCTGGGCGGCTTTTTGATTGCGTTCGAGCCGCTCAATCTCGGGCTGGTCATCATCGGTGTGACGGTTGGACTGTTCATCGGCGCAATGCCGGGTCTCGGATCGGTGAACGGGGTGGCGATCCTGCTGCCGCTCACTTTCCTTGTGCCGCCAACCTCCGCCATCATCTTTTTGGCCGCGATCTATTATGGTGCCATGTATGGCGGGGCGATCAGCTCGATCATGCTCGGGATACCCGGGGCATCGACAGCGGTTGCGACAACTTTCGACGGCCGGCCACTGGCTCTGAAAGGCCTCGCGGACAAGGCGCTTATCGCGGCGGCGATGGCATCCTTCTTCGGCGGTACGATCTCGATCATCCTGTTCACCGGTTTCGCACCGGCCCTTGCCAGCGTCGCACTTGATTTCGGCGATCAGGAGATCTTCGCCCTGATGTTGCTGGCCTTCGCGACCTTTGTCGGTCTCGGCGGCGACGATATCGCGAAGACCATCTTCTCTATCTGTATCGGCCTGGTGTTCAGCGCGGTTGGCATGGACATCATCAGCGGTACGCCGCGGCTGGTCTTCTTCGATATCACCGGTTTCCTGCACGGCATCAACTTCCTGGTGCTGGCGATCGGGGTGTACGGCATCGGCGAGATGCTCTGGACCATTGACTCGACACGCGGCAATCCGACCATGTCGAAAGTCGAAGTATCGATGTCCCGCACCCTGTCGCACATGAAAGAAGTCGCGCTGGACTGGAAGCCGGCCTGGATCGGCTCTCTGCTTGGATTCTTCGTGGGTATCCTGCCGGCGGCAGGGGCTACGCCGGGCTCCTTGATGGCCTACGGCATTTCGAAGATGACGTCGAAAAATCCGGATGGGTACGGCAAGGGTGAAATCGGTGGCGTGATTGCTCCCGAAGCGGCGAATAATGCCGCCTCGACCGGTGCGATGCTGCCCATGCTGACGCTCGGCATTCCGGGCTCGCCGACAACGGCTATTCTGCTCGGCGGCATGGTGATTTGGGGACTGGTGCCCGGACCTCTGATGTTCATGGAACAGTCAGATTTCGTCTGGGGGCTGACGGCCAGCCTTTATGCCGCGAATTTCTTCGCGGTGATCATCAACATCCTCTTCATCCCGGTTTTCCTCTGGGTGCTGAAGATGCCGTTCACGATCCTGGCGCCAATCATTTTCGTACTTTGTCTGGTTGGCGGCTATGCGCCGACAGAAGACATGCATGATGTCTGGCTCATGGTGATCTTCGGGTTCGGTGCCTACATGCTCCGCAAGCTCGATTATCCGCTGGCCCCGGCGGTGCTTGCCATCGTGCTTGGCCCGATTGCCGAGCCCGCGCTGCGGCAGAGCATGATCATTTCGGGCGGTGACCCCAGCGTGTTCTTCACGCGGCCGATCGCCGGGCCGATCACGATCATCGCGGTCATTCTGCTCTTGCTGCCTTTGGTCCAGGTCATCCGGAAAAAACGCAAGCAGGCTGCCAACGCACAGGGGTAGTGGAAGCATTCATGCGGAAACAAAAAAGGACGGCCATGCGGCCGTCCTTTTCTTTGCTGATGATCCTGTTCTGCCGTTACGCGGGCTTGCGTTGAAAATCAGACAAACCCGTTTGCCTTGAAGAAACTGATCATGGCATCGGCCAGGAAATCCGGCTGCTCAAGACTTGGAATATGGCCCGCATCCGGGACTTCGACATAGGACGCGTTTTTCATGGCATCGGCCATGGCCTTGACGAGTGCTGGTGGCGTTGCGCCGTCTTCCGCGCCGCACAGGACCAATGTCGGTACTGTCAGGGAAAGCGTTGCCTCGGTCAGGTCCGCATCACGGATCGCCGCGCAACAGCCGAGATAGCCAGCCTGTGTGGTCCGCGCGAGCAGATTGCGCCATCCCGCCGTCGCTGCCGGATTATTCTTCCGGAAAGCTGCGGAGAACCAGCGCTCCATGACACCGTCCGCGATGCTTTCCAGTCCATTCGCGGAGATCGCATCGATGCGGTCCTGCCAGAGGGCGGCTTCCCCGATTTTCGGTGCGGTATCCATGCAGACGAGGGCGTCGACCTGTTCCGGATACCGGGCCGCATAGTCCTGGGCAATCATGCCGCCAATGGAGACACCGCCGAGCAGGAAGCGGTCCAGCCCTGCGTGATCGGTGATGATCTTCAGATCGGCGCTCAGGTCCTGAATGGAATAGGGCGGCTCGCTGACATCCGTCAGGCCGTGGCCGCGCTTGTCATAGCGGACAATGCGTCCGATCCCTTTCAGTTTCGGCAGCAGCGGATCCCAGATCCGGAAGTCCGTACCGAGAGAGTTGGCGAGAACAAGTGTCGGGCCCGTTCCAACTGTCCTGTCGGAATAGTGAAATGTTCGTGATCCAGCTTTGAAGAATGCCATTCATTTTCCTCCCTCGCGGTCTTTTCCGCACGGGTTTTGTACCCTTAACCTGTGGAAATTCCATCCTGTTTAAGCTCTGCGTGACATGTTTCCGGACATGTGGCGCGGGATGGATGGCCCAAGGTTTCGTGAGCAAGCCGTTTTTCTCGCGATCCCCTCCTTTTCTGCGCGGCGGTCTGCGCTACCTCCAGAGGATTGATTTCGTTCGGTCGAGGGAGGACCATGATGACCAATCGTTTAAAGGCACTGACCCGACGGGAGGCGATGTTCGCTGCCGCCGGAACACTGGCGGCGCCGGCCGTGCTTTCCAGCCTGCCATCCGTCGTTGAGGCAGCGGCCCCGATGCAGGGGGCTTCACACCCGTCCCACTATCGCTTCAAGCTTGGCGGGTTCGAGGTGACCACGATCTGGGACGGGGCGATCCAGCTTGACGGTCCGCATCCGATCTTCGGGGAAAATCAGACACAGGAAGATGTGGCCAAGCTGGCAGAGGAAAACCACCTGCCGGGGAGCCGCATGGAGATCTCCTTCACGCCGGTTATCGTGAATACCGGCAGGGAAGTGATCATGTTCGACTCCGGGAACGGTAATGGCCGCCGGCCGAATGCGGGGCATCTCGCGGAGGCCCTTGGCCGGGCCGGCTTTACGCCGGACCAGATCGATATTGTCGTTCTGACGCATTTTCATCCGGACCATATCGGCGGCCTCATGGAAGGCGGAAGTGCATTGTTCCCGAACGCGCGCTATGTGACGGGCGCGACGGAATATGATTTCTGGTCCCCGCCGGAAATGGCCGAGGGCAATTTCGCAGGGGTAGGCAAGCTGGTGCAAAGCAACGTTGTCCCGTTCGCGGAGAAGATGACGTTCCTGAAGCCGGGAGAGGATGTCGTGACCGGTATCCAGGCAGTGGGGGCACCGGGACACACGCCGGGGCACATGGCCTACCATTTTGAAAGCGACGGCCGGCGGTTGCTGGCCTGGGCCGATACCACGAACCATTATGTCGCTTCCCTGCAGCGGCCCGACTGGCATGTGCGCTTCGACATGGACAAGGAAGGAGCCGCGGCAACCCGCAAGCGTTTGCTGGACATGGTTGCCGCCGACCGGATCCCGGCCACGGGATATCACATGCCGTTTCCGGCCGTTGGCTATGTGGAGCGGCACGGAGCGGCCTATCGCTGGGTGCCGGCAAGTTATCAGCTGAATCTCTAGGCCGTATGAGGATCGTACGTGCAAAATACGGCGCGCTCTTTAGGGCGCGCCGCTTCTTAACTTGCGCGACGGGCCTTGAAATCTGCTACAGTAAGAAAAGAGTGATGCAGCAGGTTTCCTGTTGATAAGGAAACGTTAACCCTTGTTGCGAAACACTCATT
This sequence comes from uncultured Nisaea sp., assembly GCF_963974195.1. Lineage (NCBI taxonomy): Bacteria > Pseudomonadati > Pseudomonadota > Alphaproteobacteria > Rhodospirillales > Thalassobaculaceae > Nisaea > uncultured Nisaea sp. The sequence goes on along the minus strand of NZ_CAXBDC010000059.1, from coordinate 21,414 downwards.
CGCTTGAATCCAGCGAGATGTGAGGAAGCGCATGGTAAGCTCTGATGGCAATGGCAGTGGGGCACTCTCGGCGGCGGATGTACAATCTCTGCTGAAAGACCCTTCCGCTGATAATCGCGCCGCGACGGTAGCCAAGGTCGCGGGCCAGCTTTCCGCATCCAGCTTTTCCGCGACGGAATTGCCAATGGCCCAGGAGATTCTCCGGGTCATGGCACGCGATGCGGAGCGCAGGGTTCGTGAGGCTCTGGCCCGTGAGGCAAAGTCGGCGAAAGACCTGCCGCACGATGTTGCGCTGCTTCTGGCGAAAGACGTTGAATCAGTGTCGATGCCAGTCCTCGAATTTTCCGAGGTGCTGCGCGAGGAAGACCTGATCGAAATTGCATCCGCGGCGGATGAGATGAAGCAATCGGCGATCGCCCGGCGCGAGAGCGTTTCGGAGGCCGTGGCCGAGACCTTGATCGAGAAGGGGAATCAGACAGTCGTTGAAACGCTGGTGCGAAATGAAGGCGCGGCGATTTCCGAGAACGGCTTCAAGAAGGCGATCGACCGGTTTGGCGATGACGAAAATATCCAGGATGGGCTGGTGAACCGTTCGGTGCTGCCCGTCGGGATATCGGAACGCCTGGTTTCGATCGTCTCCGATCGCCTGCGAGAGCATCTCGTGAAGAACCATGATCTGCCGGCAAACATGGCAACCGATCTGCTTCTGGAAGCACGTGAAAATGCGACGCTGAGCCTTGTCTCGAACGGTGCCGGTGCGCAGAAGGTTGAAGATCTCGTCTCTGAACTGCATCGAAATGACCGTTTGACGGAATCGATTGTTGTCCGGGCGGCCTGTCTTGGCGACCTGGCCTTTGCCCAGGCCGCACTTGCTGAGCTGGCTTCGGTCCCGTTGTTCAATGCGCAAAAACTGTTCGATGATGAAGGTAATCGCGGACTGAAGGCGCTGTTCGAACGATCGGGACTGCCGAAGCGGTCTTTCCCCGTACTGCGCAAGGCAATCGATGTGATGCGCGATACCGATTATGACGGCCTCGAGAGCGACCGGGAGAGATTCAGTCTCAAGGTCCTGGAACGTTTGTTGACGGCGTTTGAAACGGATGACTTTGGTCTTACCGAAGAAGATGTCGATTATCTGTTGAAGCGCCTGACCGCTCTGACATCAAGCACGGCAGAAGCGCGGGAACATTTGCACTGAGATCGGGTTTTTCCGGTGTTTGTGAAGGCTCTGGATCCCGCGACTTCAGCTATCGGCATGCCGCGGAATGCGTACAGTAAAGGTTGAGCCTTCGCCGGGACTGCTTTCCACGCTGATTGTACCGCCATGGGCTTCGATAATCGGCTGGCAGATGCTCAAACCCAGACCGGTGCCCCCACTATGTCTGTCATCGGCGCTGTTCACCCGGAAGAAACGGGTGAATATTTTTTCCTGAAGCTCCTCCGGAATACCTTCTCCCTGATCCATGACAGAGAAAATTATGGTGTCTTCCGTACTTTCGGCGCTGATTTTGACCTGTTGGCCGGATTTGGAAAATTTGACCCCGTTTGAGATCAGATTCGTCATGACCTGAGTGATCCGGGTTGGATCACCAGTAAATGCCGGATCTTCAGCTTCGCCACAGACCTCGAGGGTGACGCCAAGACCGGTCGAATATTGCTGCATGCTGGCAACGCAGTCGGATATCAGCAGGTTAATGTCGATCTGCTGCATATCGTACGACACCTGGCCGGCATCAATTTTCTCAATATCCAGAATATCGGTCACCAGCACGCCGAGACGTTCGCTGTTGCGGTAGGCGATATCGAGGATCTCCTGCATCTGTTCGGTGAGCGCGCCGGCGATCCCGTTGCGCATCAGGCCGAGCGCTCCGGTGATTGAGGTAAGCGGTGTCTTTAGCTCGTGACTGACCGTGGAAATGAATTCCCGCTTGATGCGTTCAAGCTGCTTGCGCTCTGAAATGTCACGAATAATACCGACGAAGCGCAGATTTTTACCGACGAACATTTCGCCGACCGCGAGTTCGATCGGGAAAATGGTGCCGTCCGACTTTACTGCGGTGAATTCCCTGTTTTTCCCGATCACATTCTTGGCTCGGCCCGTCAGATAGCTTGCAATATAGCGCGGGTGATCCGTGTGGTGTTGCCCGGCCATCAGGATATTAACATTCTTGCCGAGAGCATCTTTACGCCGCCTGCCGAACATGCGTTCGGCTGCCGGGTTGAAGGTGAGGATGATGCCATTGCTGTCGATGGTGATGATCGCGTCAACCACCGTGTCGAGGATGGCGCGGATGGATTCTGCCCGTTCCGCAAGCACTTCAGTGGTCGTGACATGCTCGGTCACGTCATGCGCGACGATCATGTGCTGGATGATACTGCCATCCGGGGCCCGGACGGTCTGGCGTTCAAATTCAACCCAGATTGGTGAGCCGTTTTTCTTGTAGTGCAGCATCTTGCCGCTGACTGACTTGCCCTGAGCAATATCCTGGTCGATGGCTTGGGTGACTGATTTGTCGGTGTCTGCTCCACGCATGACGGAGCGGGGATCTTTTCCGGCAATCTCTTCGATGCTGTATCCGGTGATTTCCGTGAAAGCCGGATTGACCCATTCCACCCGGCCGTCCTTGTCGAGAATCGTGACCATGGATTTGGTCCGGTCCGCGACAACGGATAACCGACGGGCTTCAAGCTCGCTTTGCTGTAGCCGCGTCAGAGCGTTTTTAAGCTTGGTTTCATTTTGCTTTAGCCCGGTAATATCGACTCTCAGGCCTATACGCATACCGTCAACGGTCTTGCGTTCGGTGATCCGCAGCCAGCGGCCGTCATCCAGTTTTTGCTCAATCTCCTGATCAGACGAGTGATGCGCTATCAGGCGCTCCCTGAACCATTCCTCTTCACGTCCGATAGCCCCGGCATATTCACCGGCCGCAAGCCCGGCGCGAATGATCTCGGTAAATGTCGCCCCGGGCTGCATGGCGTGAGCCGATTTAGGATAAAGCTCCCGGTATTTTTGATTGCAAAGAACAAGGCGGTCATCGGCATCGAAAATGACGAAACCGTCTTTTAAGACCTCTATTGCGTCGAGCAGTTTGTCTTCTGCCGACCGGGCACGTTCAACGAGAAGCGTATTGTCCGAAAGGTCTCTGATGATGCCGCGGATAATTGCCGGATTGTCGCCAGCTTCCGTTTCAGTGTGCAGCGCGTAAGTCGCTACGGGCGCGTTCTCGTTGGGTTTGGCCTCGAAGGTAAATGGCCCAGGAGGCGCGTTATTGAAAATCGCTTCGAATTTCAGGCGGAGCGGCGCGCGATCGGAAAATGTGACCAGTGAAACATCAATGTCTCCGCCCGGCAGGACTTCAGGCTTCCAGATCGTTGGCGGAGTTGTGCCGTGAAAACTGAATTTTTTCAGTTCTCGATCCCATTCCCAGTAAAGCACCTTTGCAAGGTCCTGAAGAACTTTCAGCTTTTGGGCCTCATTGGAGCAGGAGCTCACACTGGTAATTTCTGAATCCGGCATCAACAAGTCCTCATTAATGCCTCACAACGGGCGCATGCGGCGGCAGCCGCTTTTATCGCTGATTTTATCCTAAATCCCAATTGAAACCTGAGGGTTGCAGGACGTATCCAGCAATGGACCGTGACATAGGAGTGTTAATACTTCGTTTTTAATGTTTCATTGGGCGTTGTTGAATATGAGTACGGTCTCTGGTTTTTTTTATCGCGGCCTTAACCTGATTTAAACGGCAATCATCCTATTTGAATGAGAATTCAGTCTGCATGGCAGTATAGTGTGGGCATGGCCAGCCCAGCCCGCGCAATGACGGATACAAGGCGGCAGAGATGGAAATGGCGTTCCGGCAATGACAGACGGTAATCTGCGAGAAGCCTTTTTATCATTACGTGGTGAGTTTCTGGAAATCACCCAGGGCCGTATCGCTGTTATCGAGCGTAATTGGCCGGAAGTATTCTCTCCGTCCGGAGAGAGCGATACGGGCGAAACTCTGGAACTGATCAAGCGTGAAGCCCACACGATCGCGGGGTCTTCCGGTACCTATGGCTATGCCACTGTTTCTCATGCGGCGAAAAATCTGGAAGTTTTCTGCGCGGCGCTAATGGACGAGGGAACGGACGGCATGGATGATGCTCGGCAAGCGGAGTTCTCGGCGACGGTGGTTTCTTTACTTGAGGAAAGCAGCCGTATGTTCGCGGATCCGGAAATCGGCACTATGCCGTTCTGATGATGCATATCGGGCAATTACCCGGAGGTTCGGGCGCTCCAGATACGCTCTACTTCCTTGCTCAGCTGGACGGGGTCGAACGGTTTGGCGATAACGCCGATGGCGCCAAGCGCCATAAGGCTCTCGATCTCGTCTTTCTGGGTTTTCGCCGTCATGAAGATGACGGGGATCCGGTTCGCGTCCGGAATGTCCTGGAGCGCGCGAAATGTGGTCGGACCATCCATCTCCGGCATCATGACATCCATGACAATCAGCTCCGGCGCGACATCTGCCACCGTGGCGATGGCTTCCGTGCCGGAGGCGCAGGATGTGACATTGAAGCCGCCGATCGATTCCAGGGCCAGTTTGGTGATTGCCCGGATATCCGCTTCATCATCCACATGCAGAATTTTTATCATGCGTACTGCTTTCCAAATCACGTATCAAAACCCACGCATTCAGCGGGAGAACGGAACAGCCATGCGTGACATATCTTCCGTGTTTAGCGGCAAAGCTCATTCATTTCGAGGGTAATTTGACGAACTTTAGCGCAATGGCGTCTCGCCAACGAGTGGTAAAGCATGCCATATGAATTTGGGTGGATGACAGGGTGCGGTTTGACGGCAAGAGGAAGGCTCGATAGCTGATGGAAGATTTTGAAAAGCATCTGGCGCGGTTGCATCAGGAATTTCTGGACTATGCAAACGACAGTATAGGGCAGCTCGACAAAACGCTTGATGCGGCAGCCGAACGGGGCGAACTCGAAGCATCCGAAATGCTCGACCTCACGCGGATTGTGCATTCGCTTAAAGGGTCCGGTGGTACGTTCGGGCTGACAAACCTGACAATCCTTGCGCATCGTTGTGAAGACTATATTGCCGCATCGGATACCGGGGCGCCGCTCAATATTGCCGATGTCCGGACTTACATTGATAGACTTGGCGATGTGATCGATGGGCGCATTTCCAGCGATGGTCCGATCGATACTATTGTCCGGTCCCTTCCCATGCGGTCCCGGTTCGATGTCTCGGATGTCACGGCCACTGAAGTTGAAGTCGGCTTGGTTATGGAACCCGGCGCTCAAGCACGTCTTGTGACGAAAGAGCTCGAGGCCTGCGGCTATCGGGTCACCGGCATGCAATCGTCGATCCAGAGTATCGGATATATCTACCAGACGCGCCCTGACTGCGTTTTTGTTTCGGCGAATATGCCCGGCATGGATGGTGTGGACCTGATTTGTGCCTTGAAGGCGATGAAGGTAACGAAAGATATACCCTGTGCCTTGCTGACATCCTTTACCAAGGACAACCAATTGTTACAGGCGCTTCCGGAATCTGTTCCCGTTGTTCGTAAAGGTAAGGATTTTGGGGATGATTTGGCCGACGCTTTGCAGAAACTGGGAATAATCTAGGGTTTCTCAAATGCTGATTGTTCGGGGTCTCAAAAAATTAAGTAAAAAAAGTCAATAAAATTGACTGAATAGTAAATTCATCTTTACTGGAATATTTTCCATTATTGTTTTAATGAAAATGCAGAAATTGAACCTCGACGTATGTAATTAATTTTTCTCAATAACGAGTGACAATGACGCAGACTTGGATCAGCAACCTCTCCGTTGCCGCCGAAGAGGTGATAGGTGGCGCCTTTGACGTGCTGCCTGACGCTTCGCGAGACGGCATTGTCATATGGAACTCCAGCGGCCTGTTGAGCGCATATAATCGCGCTCTCTTTACCCTCCTTGATCTGCCGGATAATGCGTTGTCGCTCGGGATGGGGGTCCAGGATATTCACTCCCTGCAATCCTCATATGGGGATGTGAAGTTTCTTAATGGTTTCAGCCCTGAGCTGTTTACAGGGCCGTTGACGAACCATTTGGAAAAGGCGCGCGTGCAGGCCGTTCTGCGGTCTGGCCGGGTGGTTCATGTCGACACGCGTCCGCTGAGCCAGGGCGGGTTGGTCACGGTTGTCGCGGGGATGCCGGAGAGCGCCGATCCGGAACCGGCGAAAGGGGAAGGTGAAGTGCTGCGCAAGACAATCGAGGATTGTCCAATGGGCGCACTGGTGCTGAGTTGCGAAGATAACCGCCGTCTGGTCGCAAATCCTGCCCTTGTGGATTGGCTGGGTGAGGCGTTCATCGAGACTCTTGCGGAAATCGGCCCGCAGCCGGTCGGAGAAAATACCGATAACCTTGAAGCCGTGCTGACAGACCCGGAATTCAGCGCGCACATGGTTAATCACGAAGTTCAGTATAAGGCGGCGGACGAGGTGACGCACTGGGTGCTTTTATCCGGCAGCCCTCTGGAATTCGAGGGCTGTGCCGCGCGGATTATCTGGTTCCGGGATATTTCCATTCGGCGGCGTCAGGCGCACGATCTGCAGACCAAGGTCGCGGAAAAGACGCGGCAGCTTGAAGAGGCGTTGCATCGTGCGGACCTGGCCAGCCTGGCGAAGACGCAGTTTCTTGCCAATATGAGCCATGAATTACGGACGCCGCTGAACAGCATCATCGGATTCTCGGATCTTCTGCAAAAGGAGATGTTCGGGCCGATCGGCAGTGAGCGGTATACCGAGTTCGTCCAGCATATTCACTCGGCGGGCGCGCATCTGCTCGAACTGATCAACGATATTCTCGATGTTTCCCGGATAGAGCTGGGAGAGATGGGGCTGAAGGAGGACCTGTTCGACCTTGGCCGTTCTGTCTCCGCCACGATTGCCATGATCCGTCCGAAGCTTGCCGAAAAGTCGCAGAACTTCACGGCGGACCTGCCAGACAGGCCGGTCGGCTTTACCGGTGACGAGCGGCAGATCCGTCAGATCCTGATGAATTTGCTGACCAATGCCGTGAAGTTTACGGATGTGGATGGCACGATCACCTTGCGGCTCACCGTCGATCCGGACGTCGGCGCGGAGCTGGAGGTAAAGGATAACGGCATGGGGATTCGCGAGAGCGATCTTGACCGTGTCCTTAATCCGTTCGAGCAGGCGACGGACGAAACCTACAGCCGCTCGATCGAGGGGGCCGGACTTGGGCTTTATCTTACCCAGGCGATTGCCCAGTCCCATGGCGGGGATCTGAAGATCAGCAGCCAGCTGGGCGTTGGAACCAGTGTCACCGTGACCTTGCCCGCGAGCCGGATACAGTCTCTTGGCTGACCCTGACCCGGCCAGTCCCGTTTCGCTTATTCCAGATGCGGCTCGACCGGAACGCCTGCCGGCGTGCGGATGAAGAGCGCGAGCACGGCGCAGGCTGCGGGATAAAGGGCAAGCCCCTGGATCATCAGGGTAGGGGAGCCGAAATGATCGAACGCGTAGCCTATCGGTAACGGTCCGATGGAAGCACCGACAACCCCGATCATTTGCCCTACACCCTGAATGCTTCCGAGATGCGCCCGGCCGAAGAAGCGTGGCCAGACATAGCCGAACAGCGTCATGCTGCAGGCATTCAGGAGGCCGAACAGGGCGGCATAGGCAATCGCAGTCGGAACATTGGTCACCTGCGTCACCATAAGCAGGGCCGCGGCCTGGATCAGCAGGGCAATGGAGAATGCGTAGCGTGACTTGATCCTGTCGAGCGTGCGGCCGACCAGTGGCATCATGGCCACCATGGTGCAGGCCGAGATCGGGAACATCCAGGCGGCGACCTGCTCTTCCAGCCCCTGCGCACTGAAAATCTTCACCTGATAGAAATGCAGGCTGGTGACGAGCATTGCAATGGATACCATCGAGACCCAGAGCATGTGAAAGGTTGGCGTGCGGAGCGCTTCGCTCAGGGTCAGTCCGGGGATGGCTTCGGGGCCGCTTGGTGCATCCTCTGGCCGTTTCGCGGGGGCTATGCCGTCAGGGTGAAGGCCCTTCTGTTCCGGCTTGTCATGTACCAGCAGCCAGATGACCGGAAGCATCAGCGCCCAGGTGCTGATGCCGAGCACGGTCCACGCCTGGCGCCAGCCAACGGTGTCGATCAGATACTGCCCGAGCCGAGGGTGGATCGCCATCGAGGCGGCAAAACCGAGCGCCATCAAACCCATGGCATAACCGCGCTTCTTGCTGAACCATTGCGAGGTCATGTTGGCGCAACTCAGCATCAATGAGCCCTGGCCGAAAAACCGCAACAGGGCAAAGCCGATCCCGAGCCAGAGCATATTGGCGGCTGCTCCGAAGAACAGGCAGGCAAAGCCGAGCAGGATGACGATGATGCTGGCCATGATGCGGGAGCCGAACCGGTCAACAAGGCGCCCCGTGAAGGGCAGACAGAATGCGGCGAGCAGGGTCGCTGTCCCGTAAGCCGAGGCGATCTCGGTACTGGAGATGCCGAGATCCTGACTGATCGGATCAACGAAGACGCTGAAAGTGTGGGATTGTCCCGGGCCGCTGACGAAAATGCCGAGGCCGGCGACGGAGAGAATGACCCATCCATAGAAGATACGGTCATTCAGGTATCCGAACAGATGATCGCGTAACGCCGCGACGGACATCCTTGCCTCCCCATGATTCTTAATTTCGAACTGAACCGTTCGATTACCTAAAGATTGTAGGTAAAAAGGCCCAAGAACAAGGGAGATATTCATCTCTTGGTGGAAATGTGAGCCTTGCCGGTTCCGCGTCTGGTGTGCGCCAACGGTTGACGCTGCTCGACATTCCAGACAAGTTCCGTAAGAGTGAATGAAAACAATGGAATGGGTTGCCCGTGGTAAAAATTGTCGAAGCCAAATTTGGTATCGGCGCGGTTGTTCGGCACAAGATGTTCGATTTCCGGGGTGTCGTGTTTGATGTCGACCCCGAATTTGCCAACACCGAAGATTGGTATCTCGCCATTCCGGAAGATCGCCGCCCGAGGCGCGATCAGCCGTTTTACCATCTGTTCGCCGAAAATCCGGAAACCTACTATGTCGCGTATGTGTCGGAGCAGAATTTGGTGAACGACAGCGACAATGGCCCGGTGAACCATCCGTCCATTTCAGAGCAGTTCACGGAGTTCGATGACGGCCGCTATATTGTCCGTCACCACGAAGCCTGACCTCTTCTCACAGCTTGCTCATGGCGGTCCTGCGTGTCCTCACGCAGGCGCTGCTTGCGGCCGATGTTTGGGAGCCGGTCGCGCTGCGGGCTGTTCGCTGCTGTGACAGGATTGCGGGGCGTCAGGCGGCGCTTTGGCGCTGGCTTGTGCCGGATGCTCGCTCCGAATCCCGCTTTATGAATTCCCAGACCCGGGCAGGCGGCAGATTGCGCCAGGCAGTCCCGACATGTTTCGCATTGATCCCGAGGCCGTTTCGTATCGTCCGCGACACCGGGCAGGTCGGGCCATAGCTGTATTGAACGAGGGAACCGTTCTCTCCCAGCACCGCGAAGGCTTCGGCCAGGATGACATTGCGCTGGCTGCGGGGCAGGGACAGGAGGGGCAGGCTGGATACGATCCGCCGCACCGGTCCGGCATTGTTCGACGCGAGATGGCGCCGAAGATGCTCGGCGTCTCCGGCCACGACGGTGACTTCCGGAAAAGCGCGGCGCAGCCAGTCGGACAGAGCCCGATCCCGTTCCAGAACGACCATGCGGTCTGGAGCGATACCGTTCTCTATCAGGGCGCGGGTGACCGCCCCGGTTCCGCCACCAAGTTCGACGATCCATTCGTCCGGCGCCAGATCGGCGACCCTGCTGGCGATCAATCGTGTGAGGTCCCGTCCGCTGGGACGAACCGACCCAGTCTTGAGTGGGGCACGAAGCCATCTTGAGAGGAAGAAGATTTCCTCTCTGGCTGTTCGAAGACCCATGAAGCACTCCCTGAAATTAGGTCAGGATGTCGACCTTAAGATTTCATAAATAGGCTCAACGATCTTGTACCAAAAGCATAAAAATCGCAGGCCATTTACCGATATCCCTTATCGCTCTTGATATTCTAGGTCTTTGGCGGTTTTACGGCGCGTCGAAGTTTCGGATCCAGCAGATCGCGAAGCCCGTCACCAAGCAGGTTCAGGCCCAGGACGGTGACCGCGATGGATGCGCCGGGGAGAATCGCCAGCATCGGCGCGAAATAAAGCATGGTTTGCGCCTCGTGCAGCATTTTCCCCCAGCTTGGCTGTGGCGGCTGGGTGCCCAGCCCGAGATAGCTGAGGCCGGCTTCGGCGAGGATGGCCAGGGCGAACTGGATGGTCGCCTGCACGATCAGCGGGCTGGCGATGTTGGGCAGCATATGGCGCAGAGCGAGCTGCAGGGGTGGCACGCCGACCGCGCGGGCAGCGGTGACATATTCCATCTTCCAGACCGAGAGCGAGACGCCACGGGTAAGCCGGGCGAAGACCGGTATATTGAAAATACCGATGGCGATGATCGAGTTCACGGTCCCCGGGCCGTAGATCGCGGTGATCATCACGGCGGTCAGCAGGGCGGGAAAGGCGAAGGCAAGATCGCTTGCCCGCATCACCGCTTCGCTGATCAATCCGGGCCGCATGGCGGAGAGCAGGCCGAGCGGGCCGCCGACGCCGATGCCAAGGCCGACCGCGACCAGCCCGACCGCCACGGAATTACCCGCGCCGACCATCAGCATGGAAAGGATGTCCCGGCCGAAATGATCCGTGCCGAGCGGATGGGCGATGGAGGCCGCGTGGAGTTTTTCCGCGATATTCAGCACGGTGACCGGATAGGGCGTCCAGATCAGCGCCAGCGCGGCTATGAGCAGGACGGCAAGGGATATCGTACCGCCGATCATGAAGCCGGGATGGCGGGCCGCACGGCGCCAGAAACCGGCCCTGTGACGGCGTGGAGCGATGAGTGTGGCCTCAGACATTGCCGTCAGCCTGTCTGAGCCGCGGATCAGCCCATGCGTAGAGAATATCGATGATGAAGTTCACCGTGATGACGATGGCGACAAGCAGGACGACGATATCCTTCACCACGATCAGGTCGCGCTGGGCGATGGCCTGGAACATCAGGCGGCCCAGACCGGGCAGGTAAAACACGTTCTCGATAATGACGGTGCCCGCGAGCAGGAAGCTGAATTGCAGACCCATGATGGTGAGCGGCGCGGCGAGAGCGTTCCGTACCGCATGGCGCCAGAGCACAATCCCGCCCGGCAGCCCCTTGGCCCGGGCCGTCCGGATATAATCCTCCCCGAGCACGTCGATGACAGAGGAGCGCGTGACGCGAGCCAGGATGGCTGCCTGCGGCAGCGCCAGGGCGATGGCAGGCAGGAGGAGGGAGCCGAGGGCGGGCAGGATGCCGTCCTCGAATCCCGGAAAGCCGCCCGCGCTGGTCCAGCCGAGGGTGACAGCGAAAAGCAGGATCAGCAGGATCGCGAACCAGAAATTCGGCACGGCAACGCCGAGCTGTGCGATCCCCATGATGACTGTATCGGCCGGCCGGCCCCGGAACATGGCGGACAGCACGCCGCTCGGAAGCGCGATGAGTGTGGAGATCAGGATAGCCATCAGGGCCAGCGGCAGGGTGACGACCATCCGCTCGCCGATAAGCTCGGACACCGGCACGTCGTAGGTATAGCTGATGCCGAGATCACCGGAGAGAAAGGCGAGGACCCAGGAGATGAACCGTTCCGGGGCCGGACGGTCGAGCCCCATCTGCGTCCGCAGGGCCGCGAGCGTGTCCGGCTGTGCATTCAGACCGAGCATGACCTCCGCCGGATCGCCCGGAAGTATTTCCATGACGAGAAACACGACGAGGGCGGCGACCGCGAGGGTCGCCGCCAGAGTGATCAGGCGCCGCACGACAAATTCAAGCATGGGACGGTGTCCGGCTGGCTCGGGTTATTCCCAGTAAGCGCCCGTCACATCGTTGGCCTGGATCGGGCGGTTCGCCCAAAGACCCTTGATGCCCTTTTTCCAGACGCCGTTCTGGGCAAGTTCGAACAGGAAGCCGTTTACACTGTCTTCCGCCAGGATCTTCTGGGCTTCGCCGATCAGCTCTTTCCGTTTGGCCGGATCGACGGCTTCGGTCAGGTCCGCATAGACCTTGTTGAAGCGCTCGCTCTTGTAATTGAAGTAATAGCTGTCGCGCGCGTAGATGCCGATATCGAACGGCTCGGTGTGGGAAACGATGGTGAGGTCGTAATCCGTCGTCTTGAACACCTGCTTCAGCCATTGCGCCCACTCGACCGGGATGATCTCGGTTTCGATACCGACAGCGGCGAGCTGGGCCGCGATCACTTCACCGCCACGGCGGGCATAGGATGTGGGCGGCAGGGTCAGGCGCAGTTTCAGGCCATCGGCGTAACCGGCTTCCGCCAGCAGGGATTTCGCTTTCGCCACATCGTGCGGATACATGCCGGTGAGATCGAGATAGGCCGGATGATGCGGGGCGAAATGGCTGCCGATGGGTGTGCCGGAGCCGAACATGGCGCCGTCGATGATCGCCTGCCGGTCGATGGCATGAGCGATGGCCCGGCGGACACGAATATCGCTGAGGGCCTTGTTCGCATGGTTCATGGAGAGGATGGTCTCCCCCTCCGTGGTGCCGACGACGACTTCGAAGCGCGGATCGGCGCGGAATTGCTCCAGCAGCTCCGGCGCGCCGAAATTCGGGAAAACGTCGATATCGCCGGACATCAGGGCGGCGGCGGAAGAGGCGGCATCCGGCATCACCTTGAAGCTGACCTTCGCCAGTCTGGCGGCCTCGCCCCAATAGGCATCGTTCCGGGTGAGGCGGATCTCGGCGCCCTTGGTCCAGCGGTCGAAGGTGAAGGGCCCCGTGCCGACCGGCTTGGTCTTGTTCGTATCCGCGCTTTCCGGGGCAACCATGACAACGTCACCCCAGCCCAGATTGAACAGGAAATGGCCCGTCGGGCGTTTCAGGGTAATGGTGACGCTGGTGGCATCCGGTGCCTCGATTTTGGCGATCGGCTCGAACAGGGCTTTCTGGGCGTTGGTGCTGTCTTCCGCCATGGCGCGGTTGATCGAGAACAGCACATCGGCTGAATCGAATGCCGTGCCATCGTGGAATTTCACACCATCGCGCAGTTTGAAGCTGTAGGTCAGCCCGTCGTCGGAGACATCCCATTCCTTTGCCAGTCCGGGAAGCACCGCACCATCCGGTCCGATCCGGGTCAGTCCCTCGAACACGTTCTGATAGACCACCTCGTCAATGGCGGCGGCGGCACCTGCCGTCGGATCCAGATGCGGCGGCTCAAGCCCGATACCGAGTGTCAGGCTATCCTTGGCGGTGGCCTGTCCGGACATGCCGATACCGGCAGCCAGCAACGCTGCTGCGAACAGCTTGGTTTTCATTCTTTGTCTCCCTGCCCAAAGCGGCACCGTAAGGGGGCGCCGCCCGAAAGGGGGCAAGCCTTACACGACCCCTGTTGCACTGCAATAGTGTGAATGGAAATGCGGGTTGCTTCTCCAGGTGGCCTCCAGCCCGGAAAACATTGATCTGGATCAATGTTTTTGTCTTGTTTCCCGATATTATTGAGAGTGACACTAAAGCTGAATGTACCGCCGCGACCATGGCCCGGTTTCCGGGCATGCAATGAGAGCGGGTAAGAAAAACCGGAGGAATATGATGGTGTCGATGGATACCATTCAGGTGCATGGCAGCCGGATGGAGCCTGACGAACCCTGGGAATGGCTGGCGGCTGGATGGCGTGACATCCTGGCCGGACCGGCAATCAGTCTGACCTACGGGATCGCTTTCTCCGTTGTCAGCCTGGGACTGGCGGGGGCGCTCTTCTATTTCGATATCCCGCATCTCCTGCTGCCACTCTCGGCCGGATTCATGCTGATGGGGCCGATGCTGGCGGTCGGACTGTACGAGACCAGCCGGCGGCGTCAGGCGGGAGAGCCTGTTTCACTCAGAACGGCGCTCTTCGTGCCGGTACGCAATCCGACGCAGCTTGCCTCTCTCGGGGTGATTCTGATGGCGGCGCACCTGATCTGGATCCGCATCGCCACGTTGCTTTATGCGCTGTTTTTCGGCACTCAGCCTTTTCCGGGGCTGGAAGAGTCCATCAGCATCCTGTTCTTCAGTTTCGATGGTCTCGGTCTGCTGGTCGTCGGAACGGCATTCGGCGGCGTGCTGGCGGCGGCGGTCTTCGCGCTTACCGCGTTCTCCGTGCCGATCCTGATGGTCCGGGACGTGGATGCGGTAACGGCCGTGCTGGAAAGTGTGAAGATGGTCCGGCAGAATCTCTGGCCGATGCTGGTCTGGGCCTGGCTCATCGTGATGCTGACGGCGGTCGGGATCGTGACCTGTTTCGTTGGCCTGGCGGTCACTTTCCCCCTGATCGGCCATGCGACGTGGCATGCCTACCGGCGGGCTTTTGACGGAGTCAGGCCGGACTAACCGGCTGTTTTGGCCTTTGCCGCGCCGTTGAGCCATTCGAAGGCGCGTGGATACCAGTCTCTTGGAGCCGCGTGCCCGCCATCGTAAAGGCAGAGCGCAAGTCGGGATCCGCCGTCGCAGCGGTTCCATTCCCGGCAACGCAGGCCCCGGGGGCCGGTGCTCTCGATTTCCGGCAGCTCGCACTGGTTATGGCGACGCAGGATCTCGAAGCTTTCAAGCACATCTCCCTGACGCCATTGCCCGCGTATGGTCCGGCCCGCGAGCGGCACAACTTTGTCGCCGCGCCCATGCACGTGGATCATCGTTACCGGACCGGCCGGGCAGCCCACCGGATGCGGGCGCCAGAATGCCCCGGAGACTGGGAAGAAACCGGCATAACGGTCCCCGGCCAGGCAGGCGATATCCCAGGCCATGGATGCGCCGAGCGAGAAGCCCGAAATCCAGAGGCGTGAGCGGTCGATGGGCCAGCGCGTGGCTGCATCCTCGACGACGGCTGCCGCGAAGGCGACTTCATCCCGCCTGTCTGGCGGCGCGCCACGGACAGACCAGGCTTTGTCGATGCCGTTCGGGGCGATGATGAGTGCGCCGGCGTCTTCAGCCGCTTTTGTCAGCGATTTCATCGCTATAACGGTGCGGCCCGTCTGTCCGTATCCATGAAAGTAAGTGAGGAGCGGCAGGGGACTTACTCCATCCCAGCCGGCGGGCACCTTTGCGTGGTAACTGCCGCCTTCAAGAAGGCAGGCTTCTTCTGGCCCGCATGCCTGTTCTGTGCCGTGGGCGGTTTGTGTCGGTATGCCGGCGAAGACGAGCAGCGCCGCAATCACCGTTGGAAGGATGTGGGACCATCTCATGGATGGGAGATTGAACCGGGTGCGGACGATTGTAACCCGGGAAAATCTCCAATAACGGTGTCGTGACGCAATGTCAGTCGTCGTCCAGCATGCGATGCGCGGCACCGTCCAGATCCTCGAACTGGCCGTTCTTGAGCGCCCAGAGAAAGGCGATCAGGCCGATCAGCCCGAGAAACAGGGCGGCGGGAATGAGGAAGCTAAGCGCGGTCATTGTGGGGCTCCGGCAGGATATGGCCGAGTTTAATGCGCAGGGCGTTCAGCGTCACCACCAGCGAGGAGGAGGACATGGCGATGGCGGCAACCAGCGGTGTGGCCAGACCGGAGGCCGCGACGGGGACCGCGATCAGATTATAGGCAAGGGCGAGGGTGAAGTTCTGGAATACCAGTGACCTGGAGATCCGGGCGGTTTTCAGGCTCTCCAGAACCGGCGCCAGATGCTGGCCCTGAAAGATGAAGTCCGCCGCCGTCTGGCTTGCGTCCGCGGCCGTTCCCGGAGAGATCGAGGCGAAGGCGGCGGCCAGCGCCGGAGCATCGTTCAGCCCGTCGCCGACCATGCAGACCCGGTGCCCCTGTGCGGTAAGAGCGTCCAGCCGGGCAATCTTGTCCTGCGGCGTGCAGCCATGCCGCCATGTTGTGATCCCGAGCTCCCCGGCAATCCGGGCCACTGCATCCTCCTGGTCACCGGACAGCAGCTCCACGGCATAGCCGTCCTGCTGCAGGGCGGAAATGACGGTCGCCGCATCGGGGCGGATGGTGTCGTTGAAGCGGAACTGGATGTGGCGGCCATTCTCGGAAAGCCAAAGCTCCGGGCCATCATGCGCGATGCCTTCATTGGCTGAAACACCGGCGAACTCCCGCCGCCCGAGGCGGATTTCACTCTGGCCGTCCGTGGCCCTGAGACCCTGCCCGGGAATTTCCTCGACTGACTGGAGTGCTGCCACCGGACCTGCCACCCGTCGCAAGGCGAGAGAGAGCGGGTGGCGGCTGGCGGCGGCCAGGGAGGCTGCGCGCTTCAGGTCCGCGAGGGCAATGCCATGCCGGTCAACAAGTTCGGGCTGGCCGAGGGTGAGGGTGCCGGTCTTGTCGAAAACCACGGTATCGACGGAGGCGAGGCGTTCGAGGCCGTCCCCGGACTTCGCCAGGATGCCCGCCTTCAGCAGACGCCCGACGGCACCAGCCTGGACCGCTGGTACGGCAAGGCCGAGGGCGCAGGGGCAGGTGACGATCAGGACCGTGATGGCGGTCATCAGCGCGCCCTGCCAGCTTGCCCCGCCAATCAGGAACCAGCCGAGGAAGGTTGCCAATGCGACCGCATGCACAGCCGGGGCATACCAGCGGGCCATCCGGTCGGCCAGACGTACATATTTGGCCCGGCCCTGCTCGGCGGCTTCCATCAGGCCGACGATCTCTGAAAGCAGCGTGCCTTCGTCGGTGGCCGTCACGGTGACGGTGACGGGAGCGCCGACATTCACTGTTCCGGCAAACACTTTGTCGCCGATCCGTGTCGGCCGAGGCAGGCTTTCACCGGTCACCATGGAGGTGTCGATTTCCGTCTGGCCGCTGGCCAGCACGCCGTCGACAGGGAGGCGTTCACCGGCGGCGACGGCAACGCTCATGCCCGGCCGGATGCTGTCGACAGGCATCGAGGTGTAACTGCCGTCGGGGCCGATCACGGTTGCTGAGACGGCTCTGAGAGACAGCAGGTTCTGGGCCGCAGACTCAACCTTGCGCCTCAGAGAACGGTCAAGGAAACGGCCGATCAGCAGGAAAAAGAGCAGGCTGACCGAAGCGTCGAAATAGACATGCTCGCCGCCACGCGTGGTCTCGAACAGGCTCATGCCGCAGGCGAGCAGGACGGCGAGGGAGATCGGCACGTCCATGTTGGTGCGGCCGTGCGAGACGGCGGAGAGGGCAGAGCGGAAAAACGGCCGCCCGGCATAGGCGACGGCAGGCAGGGCGATCAGAGCGGACAGCCAATGCATCAATGCCCGCGTCGCTTCGCCCATATCCTGCGCAAGACCGGCCCAGACGGCGACGGAAATCAGCATCACATTGGCGGCGGCGAACCCGGAGACCGCCATGGCTTTCAAAAGGTCGCGATCGTCCGTGTTGGCCGAGGCAGCGAGCTTGACCGGATCGTAGGGGCTGACTTCGTAGCCGAGATCCGCCAGCAAGCCGACGAGTGTTGCCGCGTCCGTCTGTGCCGCGTTCCAGCGCAGATGCAAACGGCGTGTCGTTGCGTTGAGCCGGGCGGTCAGGACGCCGGGTTTTCCGTTCAGGCCACCCTCGATCTGACGGACGCAGGACGGGCAGTGCATGTTGCGCACGATCAGATGCAGGTCCGAGATTCCGTCTTCACCCGCAACAACATAGGACGCGACATCCGCCGGCCGGATTACGTCCGCCGCGAGATCCATGGCGGCCGCGATCTCGCAGCAGCTCGCAAGTGGCGCTGTCTTGATGTTTTGCGTGCCGGCCGGGCTGTCGGAGGTGGCGTTCATGCTCGTGCCTATTCGATCCAGAGTGTTCCGTCCTGGCGGAAGGGCGTTCCGTCAGCCATGAGCGCTGTCAGGCGTGTATCCCAGTTACCATTGGTCGGCAGGGTTGCCTGCCCGACATAGCGCCCGCCAGCCGTCTCCGAGAGCGTCACAAGTTGATCGTAGGTCTCGTTGATCGGATGGCGGAAGGCGAGTGTGATGCTGGCGGGAGTCAGTGTTTTGTCCATGTTGTCCGCAAGACGGGCAGAAACGGACATGGTGATGATGCCGGGGGGCGTCTGGTCCCGCGTGAAAGTAACGTTCACCTGCCAGCCGCGCGCCCGTTGCTCTTCCGCGTCACGGATTGCCGCGTTGTAGGTCAGGCCCTCCTGATAGGACTTGTGGCTGGTCAGCCCGGTCCAGGTCTCGAGGGCCAGGGTGATGAAGGTGACATTCACCGCGATAACGACCCCGAAGAAACAGAGCAGGATCAGCAGGACGTGTTTTCCCTTGAACTTCATCGGAGTGCTCATCTGGATGTCGCTCATTGCTCTGGTCCTCTGAATACCGTGTCGTTGACGGCGATGTTGCCGTCATCGAGATCGGTGACGATGAAATCGAAATCTGCCCGGCCGTCCGGCGCATTGGCCGCCGGGACGGCGACGAAGACCCGGAACTGGGCAAGCCGGTCCGCCGGAACCGCGAGGCCGGTGGTGCCGTCCAGTCCGACAACGCTGATCAAGGCATTCTCCAACCCGTCAACAGCGATCCTGAAGTGCCGCACTTCGTGCTGCTTGTTTAGGATCTTGATCGTGTAGCCGTTCCGGATGCCGCCGTCGGACAGTTTCACGAACAGCGGATTGCGGTCATGCAGGATATTGATGTCGAGCGTGGACCGGGTAATCAACGTGGCCAGCATGATCAGCCCGACAATCGCGATCAGGGCGGCGTAAATCACGGTCCGCGCCCGGAAGATGCGGGGCTTCTGCTCCGGCTCGCCCGCTGCCCGCCGCTCGTGATTGACGTAGGTATCGTAGGAAATCAGGTTCAGCGGCCGGTCGATCCGGGTCATGACGTCATTGCAGGCATCAATGCAGAGCGCGCAGTGAATGCATTCCAGTTGCTGGCCGTCGCGGATGTCGATGCCCATCGGGCAGACCGCGACACACTGGTTGCAGTCGATACAGTCGCCGCGTGTTTCCCAATCCATATCCTTGCGGAACGGCGCCCGCTGCTCTCCCCGGTCTTCCTTGTAGGAGACGATCAGGGAGTCCTCGTCGACAAGCGCGCCCTGGATACGCGGCCAGGGGCACATGAAGGTGCAGACCTGCTCCCGCATCATGCCGCCGAAAATGTAGGTGGTGGCGGTGAGTACAGCGACGGTGCTGTAGGCGACGATGGGGGCCTGCAGGGTGAAAAGATCCACAAACAGCGACGGCGCGTCGGCGAAATAGAAGATCCAGGCGCCGCCGGTTGCCATGCCGATCAAGATCCACAGTACATGCTTGACGGTTTTGCGCGCGACCTTGCCGATGGATAGCGGTGCCTTGTCGAGCCGGATACGGGCACTGCGGTCACCTTCAACCAGACGCTCAACCCAGATGAAGAGATCGGTCCAGACCGTCTGCGGGCAGGTATAGCCGCACCAGACCCGGCCGGCGAGGCTGGTCACGAGGAACAGGAGGAGGGCGGCAATGATCAGCAGTCCGGTCAGATAATAGACCTCTTCCGGCCAGATCTCGATGAAGAAGAAATAGAAACGCCGTGTCGGGAAATCGATCAGGATGGCCTGATCGGGCGCGTTCAGACCGCGATCCCAGCGTATCCATGGGGCGATATAGTAGATCGCCAGGGTGATGGCCATGACCAGCCATTTCAGCTTCCGGAACACACCCTTGGCGCGTTTCGGATAGATCTTGACCCGCGCCTTGTAGAGGGAGCGTTCCTCCTTCTTGTTGACGGCATCGACATCGACCGTCTCGACATTTGCCGATGGCGCTGTGGCTTGGCTGAGTACCTGGCTGGCCTGGTCCATTTGGGTGACCTGTTTGTCGGTTGACTGACGGGGCCGGAAAGCCGGACCCGGATCACGCACGAAATGCTCTCCCGCCGGCGAACCGGCGGGAGACAGAAGGTGTTTATTCGCCGCCGCCGAGTGAATGGACATAGACGGCAAGCTGCTTGATGGTCGCCTCGTCAAGGCGATTGGTCCAAGCGGGCATCACGCCGAAACGGGCATTGCTGACGGTCTCCCGCAGGGTCTGACGGTCACCGCCATAGAGCCAGATCGCATCGGACAGCCGGGGAGCGCCGAAGTCGCGGAGACCCTCGCCCTTTTCGCCGTGGCAGGATGAACATTGCTCGGCGAAGATCGTCTGGCCTTCCGCGGCCGCCGCTGCGTCATGCTCCTGCCCGGAGATCTTCAGGACATATTCGACGACCTGGTTGATCTGCGCCCGGTCAAGCATCTCGTCCTTGCCGAAGGCCGGCATCTGGCTGTAGCGGGTATCGTCATGATCCGACCGGATACCGTAATGGATCGTTGCCGAGATCTCTTCCGCCGTGCCGCCCCAGAGCCAGTCGTCGTCATTCAGGTTCGGGAAGCCCTTGAACCCCTGGGCACCCTGACCGTGGCACTGGGAGCAGTTCACCGCGAAGGCCGACTTGCCGCCCGCGAGGGAAAAATTCAGCAACTCGCTGTCGTTACGGATATCAGCCAGTGACGCCGTCTCGATCCGGTCGAGATATTGCGACTGGGCCGCTTTGGCTTCGGCAATCTTGTCCATCACGTCCTGACGGGAGGAATAGCCGATCACGCCCTCGGTATGACTGCTGATCAGCGGCCAGGCTGGATAGACCACCCAATAGCCGACAGCCCAGAGGATGCAGGCATAGAAGGTCCAGAGCCACCAGCGCGGGAGCGGATTGTTGAGTTCCTTGATCCCGTCCCATTCGTGACCGGTTGTGTGAACGCCGGTCACTTCGTCTTTTTCAACATTGTGAGCCACGATCAATCCTCCTCAAGCGGCAAATGCGCGGCTTTCTTGAACTTGCTCTTGTTGCCGGGCCACAGCGCGTAGATCACGGCTGTGCTGAACATCACGACCAGGAACACAAGGCCCCAGGATTGCGCGAAGGCGGAAACAGTCTGATATGTCATGGAAACCTCCTCCTACCTGAGTGCCGGGTCTTTGGCGTAGAGGTCGAAATCGACCAGGGTGCCGAGCATCTGGAGATAGGCGATCAGGGCATCCAGCTCGGACAGCTTCTTCGGATTGCCGTCGAAATCCCGCACCTGAGCCTTCGGATAACGCGCCATGAAGGCATCGACATCGTCGGCATCCGGGTTGACCTGTGTGCGGGCATCCTCGACCGCCTTCTCGATCATCTCGTCCGTATAAGGCACACCGACTCCACGATTGGCGGAGAGGTGACCGGCGAGATCCTCGATCTTGAGCGCGCTTTCGGCGAGGAACGGGTAGCCCGGCATGATCGATTCAGGCACCACGGAGCGCGGGTTGTTCATGTGCGCAACGTGCCAGTCGTCCGAGTAACGGGCACCGACCCGGGCGAGGTCCGGTCCGGTCC
>NZ_CAXBDC010000058.1:0-29224 GCF_963974195.1 uncultured Nisaea sp. | reverse complement strand
CATGGCCGAGTGGCGCGCCGATCCGGGCGGCGCAGGCCTGCAGGGCTGAAATACCGGGCGTGACCCAGACATGCAGCCGCTCCCAGTCCTTCCGGCCTGCCTTGTCCAGCAGCTCATAGACCAGCGTCGCCATGGCATAGATGCCGATATCGCCGGAGGAAACCAGCACCACCGACTTGCCTTCCGCCGCGAGATCGAGTGCATAGGCGGCGCGTTTCTCTTCCTCGCCAAGGGCAAAATCATGCCGCTCCTTGCCCGCCGCGAGTGGGCCGAGCAGGTCGATATAGAGACCGTAGCCGACGATCACCTCGGCATTGCGGATGGCCGCATCGGCTTCCGGCGTGCGCCAGTAATCCGCGCCGGGGCCGATGCCGACCAGGGCGAGCTGGCCGCGCGCCGTGCCGGTGGAGGCGACGTTAATCAGCGCCGGAGCTCCGGCGATGGCGCAGGTGGCCCGTTTCGATTTCCGTTTCGGTACGATCAGCGCCGCGTCCGGCCCGGCAGCAGCGAGGGCCGCGCCTTCGCTGACGCCATGGCAGCCGACTTCCCGGAACACCACGTCCGACGGCGTGGCGAGGCGCGGGGTTTCCTCTTCCAGCCGGGCCGCATCGAAGAACCGGACCGGGCGGCCCAGGTGGGCGCCGAGGGCATGCACTGCCGCTTCATCCATTTTCACATCGATGGAATAGACAGCGGCAATGGCCTCGCGGGCGAGATTGTTTTCGGCCAGGGTTTCCTCGACCAGACGGATCAGCTCTTCCGGCGCCGCATCACGCTCGCAGCCGACGCCGAGGGCCAGGCGTTCGGGATGGTAGGTCAGGCTTTTAGGTGCGGTGGCGGTGATTTTGACGGAGGCTGTGATCCGGCACTCGGCCGTATCGTCCCGCTTTAGCTCTGCGTCAGCCAGCCAGTCCAGCGCCGGATCGATGGCGGCGCTCTCTCCGGCCAGCAGAGCCGCCGCGACGCTTTTGTAGTCGGCGCCGGGTGCGAGGTGCCAGCCGGTGGGCGGATTGTCGAGCGCTACGCCAAGACTGAGGTCGCTGGCGGTGGTGATCGATGGCGCGATGCCGAGTGCGTTACCAGCCCGGCGGGCCAGATCGTTGGCGCCGTGATGGCCGCCGAGCAGAGGCACGATTGCGGAGCCGTCTTCGGCGATGGCCAGCACCGGCGGTTCCGCTTCCTTGTCGGCCAGCAGCGGCGCCAGGATGCGGATGACGGCCCCGGCCGCCCCGACAAACAGGATTGGCGAGCCGATGGTGAACAGATCGCGCAAATGCTCTGCTGTCTCGATGAAGATCCGGTCGGCGGGCGCGCTGCGGGCATGCAGCTCCATCTCAAGCGCCTTGGAGAGTTTTTCACCGGTCTCGCGGCCGGACGGGGAAAGGACGACGATTGTCATAGGCGGCTTCCCTCAAGGAAGGCCTCACCGCGTTTATGCAGGAGGATCATGGAGAAATAGGGGGCGGCGGACGCATCCACTTCGGCAAGCGGCAGGCAGCGCTGGTTGTCCATCGTCGCATGCTCGATATAGCGGGCGCCGTCGAGCAGGCCGAGATCGGTCAGCAAGGCACGGACCCGCTCAAGATGGCGGCCAACCTTCATGATGACGGCGCCGTCCGTGTTTTCCAGCCGGGCGCGCAGGATGTCGTCCGGCAGGGGGGCAGGCAATACCGTCAGCACGTCATTGCGGGAGACCAGGGGGGCGCCGAGTGCGGCGGCGGAAGCCATCAGCGAGGAGATCCCCGGCACCACTTCGGCCCGGTGTTTCGGGGCCAGCCGTTCATAGAGATACATGAAGGAGCCGTAGAAGAACGGGTCGCCCTCGCACAAGACGACGACATTCTGGCCCGCGTCGAGCGCGTCACCGATATGCAGGCTGGCCGCGTCATAGACCTGAGCCGCCGGGAACCGCGCGGTCACCATCGGCATGCGGATGGCGTATTCCGCGCGGCCTTCCGGGATATGCGGTGCGGCGATCTCGCGTGCCAGGCTGTCGCCATCCTCCGGCGCCGGATAGCAGATCAGATCCGCCGCCTGCAGCCGCTTCAGCGCCTTCAGCGTGATCAGATCGGGATCGCCCGGCCCGACGCCGATGCCTGTCAGCAAACCGGTCATGCCGTTACTCCGCCTTGTCCGTTGCGGGCTTTGTCACGGCCCATTGGGTGACACTCATCAATGGCCGCCAGCCCTGGTAGGGGCCGACAGGCTCCGCGCGGGAGACAGCAATGCGGGAAAGCTGTCCGCCGAGCCGCGTTTGCGCCGCGAACAAAGCGGCCTCGCCTTCCAGCGTGACAACATTCGCGACCAGTTTCCCGCCGGGTTTCAACGCGGACCAGCAGGCGTCGAGCACATTGTCGCCGGTGATCCCGCCGCCGATGAAGATCGCGTCCGGCGCTTCAAGCCCGGACAGCGCTTCCGGTGCGCGGCCTTCCACGATCCTGAGGAACGGCACCCCGAGGGCGTCTGCATTGAGCCGGATGGTTTCGATGCGTTCCGGGTTACTCTCGATGGCGACCGCCTTCGCCAGCGGATCGGAGCGCATCCACTCGATGGCAACGGAGCCGGAGCCTGCGCCGACATCCCAGAGCAACTGGCCCGGACCCGGCCGCAGGGCGGAGAGTGTCGCCGCGCGGACTTCGCGCTTGGTCAACTGTCCGTCGCTTTCGTAGAGATCGTCATCGAGGCCGGGTGTAGGGCCGAGGGCGGCAGGTCTGGCAGGCCGGCAAAGCGCGACGGCAATGGTGTTGAAATCGGCGCCGGGCGGGTGCGGCCAGTCCGCCGCCGTGCCGTCGAGCCGCCGTTCCGCATCACCGCCCATATGCTCGAACACGCTCATGGTGCTGGCGCCGAACCCGGCGCCGGTGAGATAGGCCGCGACCTGCCCCGGTGTCTCCCGCCCGTCGCTCAGCAGCATCAGCTTCAGGCCCGGCTGCAGGGCGGCGGCGAGCAGGGCAAGCGGGCGGCCATGCAGGGTCAGTGTCCGTACTTCGGAGAGTGGCCAGGCCAGTCGCGCGGCGGCGAGAGAGAAGGCGGATGGTCCCGGATGGATCGCCATTTCACTGGCCGGGAGATGCTTGGCAAGGGTGGCGCCGATGCCGAACTGCATCGGATCGCCGGTTGCAAGTACCGCAACCGGGCGGCCGCGCATTTCGATAATTGCTTCGACCAGCTTGCTGAGCGGGGAGGGCCATTCATGCCGTTCGCGTCCGTCCTCCGGCACCATGGCAAGATGCCGGGCGCCGCCGATCAGCACCTCGGCGCTGTCCACAAGAGCGCGGGCGGTGGGGGCAAGGCCGTCCAGCCCGTCCTCGCCGATGCCGATCACGCGCAGCCAGGGTGTCTCGCGCGTCATCGGGCGGCATCCTTCCCGGCGAGGATCGCCAGAGCATTCACCGCCGCCGCCGCCATGGCACTGCCGCCGCGCCTGTCCGGCAGGGTGAGGAAGGGCGGCAGGTTATCCGTCACCGTCAGTGCCTGTTTCGATTCCGCCGCGCCGACGAACCCGACCGGAAAACCGAGAATGACGGCCGGGCGCGGCCCACCCGCAAGAATGCTCTCCATCAGCCGGAACAGCGCCGTCGGTGCATTGCCGATGGAGACCACCGCACCGTCAAGGTGCTCTTGCCAGAGCGTTACCTGGGCGGCGGAGAGTGTCGTTCCCTCCGCCTTCGCCAGATCCGGCAGGCGCGGATCGCGGATCAGGTTGATCACCTCATTCCCCGCCGGCAGCAATTTCGGTGTTACGCCATGGGCGACCATGGCCGCGTCACAGATGATCGGCGCTCCCGAGGCAAGTGCCGCCCGTCCTGCCGCAACCGCACCGGTCGAGAAAACCAGATCGGGCGCGATCTCCGGCATGCCGCAGGCATGCACAAGACGTACGGCGACCTCTGTCTCGTCGGCGTCGAAGCGGGAAAGATCAGTCTCCGCCCGGACGATCTCGAAGGATCGCCGGTAGATGGCGGCCGGGTCTTTCTCGTATTCGAAAGTTGGCGCGGTCATGACGGCTGGCCGGATCAGGAATCGGTCAGCGTGCGCGGGCCGAGCGGATGGTCCGCATGGGGATAGGGGTGATGATGGTGGTCATGCCCATGTCCGTGATCATGACCATGCCCGTGGCTGTGATCGTGCCCGTGGTCATGGGAATGCCCGTGCGTGTGATCGTGGGAATGTCCATGATCGTGTTCGTGGCTATGGCCGCCGCTGTCGTTGATGCCCTCGACGTGATGGTGATGGCTTTCCTGCGGCAGGCCGACCTCGTCCTCGAAGCCGAGCACCTGCTGGCGGTACTTGCACATCTGGCAGTTCATGTTGCCGGTGCCGTCGGTGATCTCCGCGACCCGGTCCATGAAGGTCTCGATCACCAGCGGATGATCGTTCAGGTACGGTGCCTTGACGAATTCGATCTCCGGATGCCGGGCCGCGACCTTGTCGACGTAATCATAAATCCGGGTAATCAGAATGCCGGTGAAGAGGAAATAGGGGAACACGACGATGCGCTTGTAGCCGAGCTTGGCGGCATGCTCGAGCGCAGGTTCGACCAGCGGGAAGGTGACACCGGAATAGGCGGTCTCGCCCCAGCCGAAGCCCATGCCTTCCCAGAGAAGCCGCATGACCTTGGAGACGTTCGAGTTGGCATCCGGGTCCGACGCGCCACGACCGACCACGACCAGCATGGTTTCATGCCGGGAGATATGGTCGCCGGCAGCGGCCAGCGCTTCCTCGACACGGGCCGAGGCGGCGCGGATCATCTTCACGTCGATGCCAAGTTCACGCCCGTAATGGATATTCATGCCGCCGGACTGGGCCTGGTAGGTGTTCAGCACGGACGGGATATCGTTCTTGGCGTGACCCGCAGCAAACAGCATGCCCGGCACGGCCAGCACATCCGTCACGCCCTGCGCCTTCAGCGCGTCGAGACCGGTGCGGATAATCGGTGTGGCGAATTCCAGATAGCCGTAATCCACCGGCATGTCCGGCATCTGTTCCTTGATCCGGATCGCGAGTTTCGCGAACTCGTCCACGGCGGCCTGATCGCGGCTGCCATGCCCGCAGATCATCACGCCCTGTTTTCCGGTAATCTTGTTGTCTGAAACGCTCATCTCATCCCCCACCGCCGCGTGCACGGGGGCGCGGGAATGGTGCCATCCCGGCCACGAGCCGCCGCGGATATCCTTGCTGGATCTATCCGGCCCCGGATATCTCCGGGGCGCCCGTCACGTCAGTGTCCCGGGCCGAAGTGTTCTGGATAGAGCGTCGGGTGGATGGGGGCAAGTCCGGATCTGACCATTTGCATCGTGGCCGCGACTTCGGCTACAGCCAAACAGCGATCTCTATTGCGGTCCTGAAACGGGCCGTTTATGACCATTATAGAGCCTCAAGCAGCGCTTCTGTACCTCGGCCTTCCGAGTGTGTTCAGGCAGCAGGAGGTAAATGATTGCGAGAGTGGTTTGGGAACCGAACCACAAGTGCGCCCTGCTCAAAATTGCGGGGTGGCCCAGACGACCGGGATTTACCTTTATATGAGTGCCGAATTCACCGACCGTTACAAGCACAAGATCAAGACCGCAGACGAGGTCGCAGAGATCGTGGGAGGATTTCCACGAGAGAAAAAAGTGATCATGTGCCACGGGGTGTTTGATGTGGTGCACCCGGGGCATCTGCGTCATCTGGTCTTCGCGAAGAGCAAGGCCGATATCCTCGTCGCGAGCCTGACAGCAGACCGGCACATTGCGAAAGGCGTATATCGTCCGCATGTACCCGAGCAATTGCGGGCGCTTAATCTTGCGGCATTTGAAATGGTCGATTATGTCGTTATCGACCAAAATCCCAAGCCGCTGGATAATTTGCTTGAGATCAAGCCGGATTTCTTTGCCAAGGGTTATGAATATACGGCAAACGGCTTGCCGCCGAAGACACAGGAAGAACTGGACACGGTTCAATCTTATGGAGGTGAAGTTATCTTCACCCCGGGCGATATTGTCTATTCGTCTTCTAGGCTAATCGATCTGGAAGCACCACAGATTCCGATGGAAAAGCTTCTGACCCTGATGGGCCAGGAAGAGTTTGGCTTTGAAGATCTCTCCTCCACCCTGCGTTCAATGGCCGGGCAGAAGGTTCATGTGATCGGTGATACGATTGTCGACAGCTATACTGAAACCTCGATGATTGGCGGCCAGACGAAGACGCCCACGATCAGCGTGCTCTATCAGAACAAGCGCGACTATATCGGTGGCGCGGCGATTGTTGCCAAGCATCTGGCTGCGGCCGGAGCGGAGGTCACCTTCTCTACAGTGCTTGGGGATGACGAATACAAGGATTTCGTCATTGCCGATCTGGAAAGTTCCGGCATCAAGTTTAAACCGATCATCGACCCGACCCGGCCAACCACCAACAAGAACGCCATTGTTGCTGGTGGCTACCGGCTGCTGAAGATCGATACGCTCGATAATTCCAGTATCTCGGATGATATTCGCGACCGCCTGGTTGAGCAGATCCGGGAAACGAAAGAAGGTGCGGTCGTCTTCAGCGATTTCCGGCATGGCATCTTCAACCGCCGCACCATCCCGTCCCTGACCGAAGCGATCCAGCCCGATTTGTTTAAGGTCGCCGACAGCCAGGTGGCGAGCCGCTGGGGCAATATCACCGAGTTCAAGGGCTTCGATCTGATCACCCCGAATGAGCGGGAGGCGCGGTTCAGCATCGCGGACCAGGATTCGGGTATCCGTCCACTCGCCTCCCGGATCTACGATGTGGCGGAATGCCGGACGCTGATTCTGAAACTGGGGGACCGTGGTGTTCTGACCTGCCGGAACGCGGATCATGAAGCGCTCGATTCCTTCTTTGTCGTCGACAGTTTCGTGGACCGGGTGGAAGACGCGGTGGGGGCGGGAGATGCTCTGCTTGCCTACGCGACCCTTGCCATGATGACGCGGGGTAGCGCGCCGATCGCGACGATCCTCGGCTCTTTCGCGGCAGCCATCGAATGCGAGCAGGACGGTAATATTCCGGTCACTCCGGCGGATGTTCTGAAGAAGATATCCGCCGTCGAGCGACGCGCCAAATTCGAGAGCTAGGACGGAGTTTCGGCCATGCGAGCCCTTGTCGTTGGCCTTGGTATTCAAGGCCATAAAAGACGTCGTGTAGCGGGCGCCGATTGTGTTGGCACTGTGGACCCTGTTCATGAAGAAGCCGATTTCCGGACTCTCGAAAGCGTTCCGCTGGATAGTTATGACGCAGCGCTGGTCTGTACCCCGGACGACCCTAAATTCACCTTGCTGAAATATCTGCTCGGCAATGGCAAGCATGTGCTGGTGGAAAAGCCGCTCTGGTTTTCCGACGAGGCCGAGACGGATGTCCTCGCCGGGCTTGCCGCTTCGTCGGGGGCGGTTTGTTATACGGCCTATAACCACCGCTTCGAGCCGCATTTCGTCCGTATGCGCGCGCTGATCACATCCGGCGCTTTGGGTGAGATTTATCGCTGCCGGATGTTTTACGGTAACGGTACGGCGCGCCTCGTACGTGATTCGGCATGGCGGGATACGGGGGCGGGCGTTCTGCCCGATCTCGGTAGTCACTTGCTCGACACGGCACGATTCTGGTTCGGCGATATCGCCGACGATTTCAGGATTGTCTCGGCCGACCGTTTTGAAAACTTGGCGCCGGATCATGTGGTCATCGCCTCGGATGGGGCAGGTCCTCGGATCGAGCTTGAAATGTCGCTGTTGTCCTGGCGGAACCACTTCACTTGTGATGTGTTCGCCGAGCTCGGTACGGCGCATATTGAATCGCTCTGCAAATGGGGCCCGTCCAGCTTCACCCACCGCCGCCGTGTGCTGCCGAGCGGCAGGCCACCGGAAGAGGTGGTAACGCTGGTTCAGGACGACCCGACATGGGAAGCCGAATACGCGCATTTCAAGGCGCTTTGCTCGGGCCAGGGTGCATCCAATCTTGAAAATGACCGGTGGCTGTATCGTTCGCTCGGGCGCCTGTCCTCGGAAATTCAGGGAGTCGGGTGAGACAATGCCGAATGATGTGACAAAGCCCGTGATCGGGTTTGCCGGCATGACCCATCTCGGCCTGAACTCCGCTGTCGCTGTCGCGGATCTTGGTTTTGAAGTGATCGGGTTCGCGGAAACGGTGGAAGAGGCTGATCGGCTTGGCCGGGAAGAACTTCCCGTGGTGGAACCTGATCTGCCGGAGATGCTTGCCGCGAATAAGGAGCGTCTGAATTTCTCGGCTCAAGTCTCCGATCTTGGACGGGCCGATATCGTCTACATCTCCGTCGACGTGCCGACGGATGACCAAGGCCAGTCCGACCTGAGCCGGATACGGGCACTATTGGACCGGATCATTCCCGCGCTTGGGCCTGATGCCTTGCTGGTCATTCTGTGCCAGGTGCCACCGGGTTTCACGCGTGCACTGGATTTCCCGGCCGACCGTCTTTTTTACCAGGTCGAGACGCTGGTTTTCGGTCGTGCTATCGAGCGGGCGCGGTATCCCGAGCGGTATATCGTCGGCTGTGCCGATGCGGCGCTGCCGCTGCCGGAAGCCTATACGGCACTGCTCGGCGCATTTGACTGCCCGATTCTGCCGATGCGGTATGAGAGCGCGGAGCTGGCGAAGATCTCGATCAACTGCTGCCTTGTTGCCTCCGTGTCGACGGCAAACACATTGGCCGAGCTGTGTGAGCGGATCGGCGCGGACTGGTCGGAGATTGTCCCGGCGCTGAAACTCGACCGGCGAATAGGCCAATACTCCTACCTCACGCCAGGCCTCGGTCTTTCCGGCGGCAACCTGGAGCGCGATCTCGCGACGGTTATCCGGTTTGCCGAAGCGAACGAGACTGATGCGGGCGTGGTCGAGGCATGGGTGTCGAACAGTACGTGGCGCAAGGACTGGCCTTTCAGGACGTACAGGGACCTGATCCGCCCGATGCTCGGCGACTCTCCGCGCCTCGCCATACTGGGCCTCGCCTACAAGGAAAACACCCATTCCCTGAAGAATGCGCCCTCCCTGGTCCTACTCGAAAATCTAGGCGGCGATGCCGGGATCTCCACGTATGACCCCGTGGTGAAAGCTGATGTGCTGCCGGATCTGACGCATTGCAAAAGTGCTCTGGAGGCCTGCCGGGATGCCGATGTGCTGTTCCTGACCACACCGTGGCCGGAGTTCCGGGAGCTGGATGTCAACGTCCTTGCGGAGGCGATGCGGGGACGCGCTGTGGTCGACCCATACGGTCTGCTCGACAGCGATGCTGCGCGCGGGGCG
Organism: uncultured Nisaea sp.; assembly: GCF_963974195.1. NCBI lineage: Bacteria > Pseudomonadati > Pseudomonadota > Alphaproteobacteria > Rhodospirillales > Thalassobaculaceae > Nisaea > uncultured Nisaea sp. Next base: position 19,954 of record NZ_CAXBDC010000058.1, on the reverse strand, counting down.
GGTTTCGCACATTTCGTACTCGGCCGATCATTGGGGACTGACTGACATGCTTAAACATCTGAATGAGACCGATGTACTTCCGGGACGTGTCGCGGTTATCGGCGGGGCAGGCTTCGTCGGTGGCGCGGTGGTCGGTGCGCTCGAAAAGGAGGGCGTTGCGGTCACCTCCATAGGCCGGTCCGATATCGATCTTCTTGCGGATGACGCAACTGACAAGCTGGCCGGGCTGCTGGAGCCGGGCGATACGGTTGTCTTTGTTTCCGCCATGGCTCCGGTTCGGAATAGTGCCATGCTGCGCGACAACATGACGATTGTCGCAAATGTCATCCACGCTCTGCGTGCGAAGACGCCGGCGCATCTGATCAATGTCAGCTCGGACGCGGTCTATCGCGACGTGCTCTACCCGATGTCGGAAAGCGCCGCCGCCGAGCCTGCCAGCCTGCATGGGGCCATGCATCTGGCCAGGGAAGTCGCGCTTGCGGCGGAACTCGATGTGCCGCTCGGGATCATCCGGCCGACCCTGATTTACGGGGCCTCCGACCCGCATAATGGCTATGGCCCGAACCGTTTCATGCGGCTTGCCTCTGCAAACGAGGAGATCCGGTTGTTCGGCGAGGGCGAAGAGCGGCGGGATCATGTTCTGGTCGACGATGTCGCTGACCTTGTCCGGCGTATGGTGCTCCGTCGCAGCACCGGCGTGATCAATGCCGCGACCGGTGACGTTCATGCCTTCCGGGCGATTGCGGAAACTGTGGTCCGGCTGTCAGGTTCGAAAAGCGTGGTAATCGGTCAACCGCGGCAGGGCGCCATGCCTCATAACGGCTACCGGGCATTCGATCCGGCCAATGTGCTCCGTGCTTTTCCGGACTTCCGGTTCACGCCGCTTGAAGACGGTCTGAAAAAGACGCTGGCGAGCGGGATGGGCGATGCCTGAGGTCGACCTTCTGCGCGCGCTGCCGAAAACCAAACGGAACTTGCAGCAGCGCACTGTCGGGAAAGACCCGGAGGTGGTCCGGCTCTCCAAGGAGTTCGGTAAGCATTATTTCGACGGGCCGCGGGAATATGGCTATGGCGGCTACCGCTATGACGGCCGGTGGCAGCCGGTCGCCCGGGATATCGTCGCGCATTACGGACTGAAGCCCGGCATGCGGGTGCTCGATGTCGGCTGCGCGAAGGGGTTCCTGGTCAAGGACCTGCTCGATGCTTGTCCCGGACTTGAAGTGTTCGGCCTTGATATCTCGGAGTACGCCCTGAAGCATTGCCCGCCGGAGGTGATCGGGCGGCTGCATCTGGGGAATTGTGAGGCTTTGCCATTCCCGGACGGGAGCTTCGATCTCGTGCTGGCACTGGATGTGATCCACAACCAGAAGCGGGACGGCGTGATCCGGGCTCTCCACGAGATCAGCCGGATCGGCAAGGGTAAGGCCTTCGTCCGTGTGGACTCGTATCACACGCCGGAGCAGAAGGCCGTCTTCGAGGACTGGGTGCTGACGGCCGAGTTCCATGATTACCCGGATGGCTGGCTCGCGCTTTTCGAGGAAGCCGGATATCAGGGTGACTGGGCCTGGACGATTATCTCGTAAGGGTCAGTAAGGCCCGGTAAAGCTCGGGTCCGGCACGTCATGCCACTTGCCGGTCTCCGGTTCCGTGAACTGGAGCCTGGTCCCGAGGGTTGCCGCTGCGGCTTCCGCGATATGAATGGCGCGAGGGTAGAAATGCTCGCTCAAGGCCGGTGACGTCGGTGTCGGCACGGAGGGCAGGCCGACCCGGCGCGGTGCTGACTTCAGGCTCTCCGAAGCGCCCTCGACGGCGGCACAGACAATTTCAGCGCTGATGCCGAACTCGGCGGTGCCGGTGTCGGCAACAACGAGCCGACCGGTCTTGCGGACGCTCTCGACAATGCTCTGCCGGTCCAGCGGCGTGATGGTGCGCAGGTCCAGAACCTCGGCATCGATTCCGACTTCGGCCAGCATCTCCGCTGCCCGCAATGCCAGCAGGCTGGCATAGGATGCAGCCACGATGGTGACGTCCTTGCCGGGCCGCATGACGCGCGCTTTGCCGATGGGCGTTTCGTACATTTCTTCCGGCACGGCACCACTGACACCGTAGAGCCAGCGGTGCTCTATCGAAATCACTGGCGCATCGTCGCGTACGGCAGCGATCAACATGCCCTTCGCGTCATGCGCAGTCGTCGGCATGATGACCTTGAGGCCGGGAATATGTGCGAACCAGGCTTGCAGGGCCTGTGAGTGCTGCGGGCCCTGGCCCCAGCCCTGGCCGATGATCATCCGGACTGTCAGTGGCGCCCGCATCTTGCCGCCATACATGTAGTGCCATTTGGCTGCTTGATTGACGAGCGGCTCCATGGAGAGCACCGCGAAATCGACCCGCATGTGCACCATGATCGGCCGCATGCCGTTGCTGCTGGCCCCCAGCAGCATGCCGGTCATGGCGTTTTCGGAGGACGGCATGTCGAAAACCCGGTCCGGGCCGTAATCGTCCACGAGGTTTTTGGTGGTGCCGAAAACCCCGGTCGGGCCGGGCACGCCGAGCCCCATGACGACAACATCCCGGTCGCTTTCAAGGCATTGTGCCTGAGCTTCGCGCAGGGCTTCGTAATATTTGATTTCCCGGGTCATCGCGCGGTGCTCGTCATTCCGGATATACGTGGCGGAAGAGTTCTTCCGCGTTCGGGAAGGGGCTATTTTGGGCGGCGGTGAAGGCGGCTTCGATCTCGCTATGAAGCGTCTTTTCCTCGGCATCCAGCCAAGCCTGATCGACAGAGCCATCTTCCATCAGCCGGTCGCGATAAGTGTCGACCGGACAGCGGGCCTTCCAGCTTTCGAGTTCCTCGACGCTGCGATAGCCAAGATGGGTATCATCAAGCGGGCCGCAATGTTCCATCCAGCGGTAGGTGTGGAATTCAAGCAACGTTGGGCCGCCGCCGTTCCGGGCCTTGTTCACGGCATATTCCGCAAGCCGCCAGACTTCTTCCACGTCGTTACCGTCGCCGTCGAAACTTTCCATCCCGTTTGGCGGGCCAAGGCGGCGCACGGTCTGGTTCTCCGGCTGGCGGGTCTCCAGCAACGTGTGCACGGAATAGAGATTGTTCTCGCAGACGAAGACAATCGGCAGCTTGTTCACGCCGGCAAAGTTCAGGGCCTCGTGAAAGGCACCTTCCTCGGTGGAACCATCGCCGAAATAAATCACGATGACACGGTCTTCACCGCGTCGCCGGGCAGCCCAGGCATCGCCGACACCGACCGAGATCGTGCTGGCGAGGATCGGCGCGGAGCAGATGAAACCGGCATCCAGGTCGATCAGGTGCTGGCTGCCACCCTTGCCAACGGCACAGCCGTCGGCTTTGCCATAGATCTCCGCGATCATCGCGGGCATGTCGCCGCCCTTGGCCAGGTAATGGCCATGGCTGCGATGGGCGCTGTAGACATGGTCCTGCTTCTGCAGGTGTGCGGAGACACCGGTTGGTGGTGCCTCCTGTCCGATGCAGATATGTACCGGACAGCGCATTTCCTGTTCGGCATAGCGGTCGACGATGGCTTCTTCGACGCGGCGCGTGCGCAGCATGGAGCGATAGAGCTCTTGCCGGACACCAGCCTCCGGACGGGCGTTTCCGCCGATTGCAGCTTCCGGCGTCATGCTCACCCCCGCAGCGTGTAGCCGGTCGGCCAGTCCTTGATCTGATCCCAGTAGGTGTCGGCCCACTCGACCATTTCGGCGAGACCCTGCTCCCAGCTGATCTCCGCTTCCCAGCCGACATCGCGTTTGATGGCGCTGCTGTCGAGCCAGTAGCGGGAATCCTGTCCGAGGCGCTCGCCGGCAACCTCGCAGATCTCGTCGAAGGATTTACCGAGAGCGTCGGCGCAGAGTTCAACAACCCGGCGGATCGAGGTCGGTTCGGCGGAACCCGCATTGTAGACGGTGCCAAGCGGCGCCTTTTCCGCGACCAGATGGATGGCACGACCGAGGTCACGGGCATGGATATAGGATTTCTCGGCCTTACCGCCGCCATGCAGGGGAAGCTTCTCGCCCTTCTTGGCCATCACGATGGTCCGCGGGATGACCCGGTGCAGAAGCTGGCCGGGGCAATAGGCGTTGGAGGGCCGGATGATGTTCATCGGGAAGGACAGATGCTTCGAGACCGCCATCAGATGCAGGTCGAAAGCGGCTTTCGATGCTGAATAGGGGCTCGACGGGCGGATCGGGTCGTCTTCTTTCGCGGCATGCTCGACGGAACCGTAAAGCTCTGAGGTGCCGATCTGGATGAAGCGCTCGAGATAGTCCCGTTTGGCCAATTCCTCGGTCAGCCGGGAGAGCCCGACGCAGTTGGTCTCGAAGAACCGCCAGGAATGTTTCCAGGAAACCGCACCTTCACCCTGGGCCGCAAAGCAGACCACGACATCGGGTTTCTTTTCGTCCAGCAGCTCGAGCAGCAGGTCGATTTCATAAGTCACGTGGCGGGCGTGATATTCGTATTTCGGGTGGCTCTCGATATCGAGCGAGAAAGGCTCCGGACGTAGCGGATTACGGCCGATGCCGATCACTTTCTTCGGGTCGGCGTTGTCGAGCAGATATTTCGCTGCGTGGATACCGAAGCTGCCGCCGCCGCCGAGAATTGCATAAGTCTTCGTCATTATATCGCCACTCTTTGTTTGCCGTCTGTCCGAAAGGCTATCCGATTCGGAGCCACTTGATGTGGCTCCGAAGTCTTGGCAACTCAGGATCAGGACGCGTTGATCGCCTTGAGCCTTTTGACATTGTAGTAGAAGTCATCGGTCATCGGCTCGGGCAGTTTGTCTGCCTTGAACGCTTTGACGAGATCCCGGACGGCATCCTCGATGGAATGCGCAGGGCGGAAGCCAAGCTTGTCCGCGATTTTGTCGGAATTGATGTGGTAGGAACGGTTGTCATCACTCGGTGTGGTGACGAGCTCAATGTCCCCAAGTTCCGGCATTTCCTGCTCGACCACCTTCTTGACGATCTTGGCGATATCCATGATCGACTGGTTCTGGTAGCCGGCATTAAAGGTCTCGCCGGCGATTTTCTCGTCCTCGACCTCAAGCAGCAGCTTGTAGAGGTTGCACATGTCCTGAATGTGCAGGTTCGGGCGCAACTGGTCGCCGCCGAACACGGTGATCTTGCCGTTATTGATGGCGTGGTTGGTCAGGATATTGACCGAGAGATCCAGGCGCTGGCGCGGGCCGTAGCCACAAACCGTGGCCGGGCGAATTGTGACGCAGACGAAATCATCGCTCTGGTGCTTGAACAGCAACGGCTCACACATGCCTTTGAACTTGTTGTAGAGGGTCAGCGGCAACAGCGGATGATCCTCTTTCACGTCAGGCTGGTCGGAGACGCCATAGACGGAGCTGGAAGAGGCATAGACGAAACGCTTCACACCAGCGGCCTTGGCAGCGATCACCATCGGCTCGAAGGCGTCGAAATTGATGGTCTCGCTCAGAGATTCGTTCAGCTCGAAGCTGGCATCATTGGAGATGCAGGCGAGGTTGATCACCGCATCGCAGCCCTTGAGGGCCTCGGACAACGCGGCCGTGTCACGGATATCGCCTTTGATTGAGGTCAGCTTAGGATCGTTCTTAGGAAGGAAATCATCGCCGAAGAACTGAATGTCGTAGGACACAACCTCATATCCCAGATCCAGCAGTTGGGGGATCAGCAGGCTTCCCACATATCCGGCTCCACCCGTAACCAGGATTTTTTTGAATCGATTTGCCAACGGGCACACTCCCCTGAATTTGTCTGCTTCAGACCTATTGAAACTTTAATCGACAGCGATGTCGTAACCGGCCGAGGTCGCGTCATCGAAGAACATTTTCACTGTCTCCAGTGAAAATACATCCAGATCTTTACCGGTTCCGCCCAATTTCTTGAGAAGATCATCGGTCATGGTGATGATCTCGCAACCGACCGCATCGGCCTGAAACAGATTGAGCACTTCACGCGGGCTGGCCCACAGCAATTGTGCCATCGGTTTGCCGTTCAGAATATCCTTGCAGCGCTGCATCATCGGAACCGGATCACGGCCGGTATCGGCGATGCGGCCGGCGAAAACAGATACAATGGCCGATGTGTCGGCACTCAGAGCGTCTGCCACGTCTTTGACCTGTGCTTCCGTCATTATGGCTGTGACGTTGACCGAAACACCGTCGGCGGAGAGTGTGCGGATCAACGATGCCGCAGACTCGCCCTTGGTGTTGGTGATCGGAATTTTCACCGAGACGTTCTTGCCCCATGAAGCGATCCGTCGGGCCTGCTTTTCCATGGTCGGAAAATCGTCGGCGAACACTTCGAAGCTGATCGACCGGTCACCGACCAGAGCGAGAGCATCCTTGGCAAATCCCTCGTAGTCCTGAATACCGCTTTTGCGCATCAGGGTCGGGTTTGTCGTGAAACCTTTGATCAAAGGGTCTTTGGCCCGCGCGGCTATGGTTTCAAGGTCGGCGCCGTCGGCATAGATGGCAATGGAAAGATCGGATACGGAAACCATTTTAAAGAGAACCTTTGTGCTCTGGGATCACCATTTGGTCTCGGCGATCTGCAATTCCGGGTGGCTGACAAGAGCGTGCCAGATCACGCCCTGGAAGGCCTCCGAAATCGGTGTGACCAGGCCTGGATCGACCTGGGGGATGACAATGGCATGGGTGCTGTGACGCGCGGCATGACCTTGGTCACGTCCTACAATCGAGCAGATCGCCATGCCGCGCTCACGCGCCAGATCGATCGCGTGTACCAGATTCATCGAAACGCCGCGCTCCGCATCGCCGCCGCCGACCGAAAAAATGAGAAGAGCGTCTTCAGCCTTTGCTCGGCTGATCTTCAACCACTCACGAAAGACGGTTTCCCATCCTTCATCATTGGTACGGGCTGTGAGCTCGGAAACATTGTCTGTTGGGGCGTAGGCCTCGATACCGCAGAGTTTACGGAAATCATTGACCGCATGACTGGCATTTCCGGCACTGCCACCGACACCCAGAATAAACAGTCGGCCACCGCCATCACGAACACCCTTAAGCGTCAGGGCCATGTCTTCGATCGCCACTGGATCGAGAGATTGGCAAACCTGCCCCGCCAGTTCGAGGAAACGCTGAATATGCGGCAAGATCCATCTCCATGCTGTCGCTCCGAATCTCAATCGAGAGCGCTGACCGCATGGGTTTTCCCAGAACAAGAGAGGCAATGCAAGTTTCACGTCCCGCTGTCCCTGAAGGGGACAGCGGGTGCATTCACAGGTCTTAGAAAAAGTTCTGATCTTGGCGGGCGATTAACGGGAAACGAGACGATTCAGATAGCATATTTGATCGTCGGTATAGGCGCCCGGATAGGTGCTATGAACCTGATTTACCAGATCAGGTGCGGGCATGCGGTCTACCGGGTCCTTGATCGTCGGTAGCATTGTGTAAAGCGCAGAGAAGAGGAGACGACGATTGGTCTTCGGGTGCTGGCCTTTATGGATGCTGCCGGTGTTGCCGAGAATGGCCGAACCGGCAGGAGCGGTTTTGACTGCCACGCGCTCCGCTCCGAAGAGCTCCTCGATTTCCGCATCGGTTTTGCGCTGTTTTCCTAGAATAGCGTTATAGCGCTTCAGAAGATCCTCGTTTCCTGCCGCTTTTTTTGCCGCATGGGCATAGTTGGCGCCATAATTGCCGGTTGCCCGGACATAGACATGCGGCCCGGAATCTTCATCCACGTCTGTCAGGTAAATGAAGAGTTTGCAGAACCGATAACAATGCCGGTCAATGTGGAACAGCTCCGCATGCTCGCCTTCTACACGACCCGGGAATGACCACCACATGCTTGTGGCCATGAGGCTGGGCATCACGCCAAGAAGGCGGGCTGCAACGCCAACGACTCTTGGGTGATTGGCCAGCATGTGGAGGTGCGGCGCGGCCATGATGTCTTTGCGGTCATACCCTCCGACGCTGACATTCGGAGGAGGCGAATCCGGCGAGAACGGTTCCAGTGCCCGATCCCAGAAATAGCGTACTTTCTTGTCTTCAAGATATGCGAAGACATCATCACGTTGCTGCTTGCTCATCAGCTCGCCAAGATCGGCGTACCCGTCCGTCTGCATAAGACGGCCCCATTCGTTGAGCTGCTCGAAATCCTCATCCGGGGGGGGGATCATCTTGAATTGCTGCAGCTGATTGAGAGAATTCGCAACGATGCCAGCGAAATTTCCGTAAGCTTTGAGGTCAATATTGTATCGTAGCCGTAGCATAAACTGGCGATACCAATCGACATTATCGAAGTCGAACAGGTCCGCGATCGGGGTCTTGACTGGCTTGCTCTGGGATTCGCCTGTATAATTCATTATCTTTTCTTCCCGAATGTCGCTGCAAAGTCCGAAGGAACCCAAAAGCCTGAAGTATTGTTGACTTTATGAGGTGTTTCGCCTTGGCTGCAATGGGTCTGTCTGTGTCATTTTGTTGCATCTCGGGCTGGCTTATGTCGAGCTTAGTCGGCACTGCTGGCTTAAGTGTCTTATCTCGCCTGCCGATGACTATAGCCAATCCGACAAATTCTGCGACATTCCGTGTCGCAAAATCGAGGCTCAAGAGCGCTATCAAATTCGCATTTCAGTCCCGAGTAGGCAATACCTTTAGGCTGAAGTCGGCTAGCTTCAAGTTTGCTTTGTAGCCTTTAAGCAGGTGTCGGTGTATCTCGGTACAAGGTAGGATTTTCCGTGTTTTTCCAGTACGGGAAATGCTTGTCGTTCTTTTGAAGGCAATCTGATCGCGTATGCCCCTCTGTACTAAGTCCCACAGATCGACTATGTCATCGTCCAAGGGACAAAGGTGGCATTTCTGCATTCCGGAATGCAGAATCCGGCACGTTGAACTTATGAATCGGAAGCATCGCTAAGTGAATATTCTGGGTATACATGGAGGCGTCACGCTCAATCAGCATGATGCCGGCGCCGCGCTGATTTGTGACGGCAAGGTCGTGGCCGCTGTCGAAGAAGAGCGTATCCTTCGCATGAAGGGGGCATACGGCCAGATACCCATCCGCGCCATATCCGCGTGCCTCAAGCACGCCGGTCTTACGATGAATGACATCGATGGAATCGTTCATCCGGGTGAAACCTACGATGACATGCCTGGCCGCATTCGCGATTATATCACTTACTATTTCGGTCACTGCCCGCCGGTGGAGATGATCAATCACCAGATGGCGCATCTGGCTTCCGCCTATTTCCATGCGCCGGCAGACGACACGTTCGTGCTGTCCTATGACGCCTATGGCGACCGTCTCAGTGGCGCTTACGGGATTGCGGATTCCGAGAAGGGCGTCGAAATGCTCGGATCGTTCCCGAATTCGAACTCTCTCGGCATGTTCTACGCAACGATGACGTCCTATCTGGGTTTCATGCCGGGCGAGGACGAGTTCAAGGTCATGGGGCTGGCAGCCTACGGGAAAGAGAAATACGACCTGACGGTTTTCGCCAAGCCAACTGCGGATGGGTATCTGGTCGATTCTGATTTTATTCGCAGCGATCCGGCCCCGAAATCTCGCCTGGAGCCCTATTACAGCCAGAAACTCGTCGACCTTCTCGGTGAGCCGCGCCGCCTTGGCGAGCCGATCGACGAGCGTCTGATGGATGTTGCTTTCGCCACACAACAGGCGCTGGAGGCTTGCGCGATATCGCTGGTCGAGATGATCCAGAAAAAAACCGGCCGGTCCCGGCTGGCGCTTGCGGGCGGTGTCGGTTTGAACTGTTCGGCCAATCTGAAGCTCGACCGGCTGCCAACTCTCAACGACCTCTTCGTGCAGCCCGCTTCATCCGACCGCGGTCTGGCGCTTGGCTGTGCTTACCATGGCGCTTTTGCCGCGGGCGACCGTCCGCAGCCTCTCTCGGACGTTTATCTCGGCCCGTCTTCCTCTGCTGCGGACGATACGATCAAGGCCGCGCTCGACCTGACCGGCATGGCGTTCCGCGAGAGTGATGCTCCGGGAGAAGAAGTGGGACGTTGGCTTGCCGAAGGGAAAATTGTTGGCTGGTTCCAGGGGCGCTCCGAGTTCGGTCCGCGTGCGCTGGGTAACCGCTCGATCCTGGCAGACCCGCGCAGCGTGGAGATGAAGGATGTGGTCAATGCCCGGGTAAAATTCCGCGAGGAATTCCGCCCGTTCGCTCCGGCGACGCTTGAGGAAGAGGCATCCACTCTGTTCGAGATGTCCAAGCCTTCACCTTACATGACAAAGGCCTTCCCGGTGCGGGAAGAGAAGAAGGCGACCCTGGGGGGCGTCACCCATCTGAACGGAACCGCCCGGGTGCAGACGGTCTCAGCCGAGAGCAATCCAAGGTTTCATGCTGTTATCAAGGCTTTCGCGAATGAAACGGGCGTCCCGTCCGTCATGAACACGAGCTTTAATATCAAGGGACAGCCGATTGTGGAGACGCCGCTGGAAGCGATCTCGACATTTGCCTCGACCGGGCTGGATGCGCTCGTGATGGGTAATTTCATTGTCGAAAAGCAGCGGACTCCGAGGGCTTAGGTCGATTGGGTGCTAAAGTGACCGGTCGGTCAGGTCATTCAGATAACGATCGATCACGTGCTCTATCGGTTCTGCCTTATAGCCGAGGCTTTCTGCCGCCGTATTGTCGATCGCGAATGGAGCGGACGTGGTCGGGAGGACGACAAGCTTGGACCGGGATTGCAGCCGGTCCCGCATTTGCATTAGCAGATCGCGTAACGTTGGTCCTGTGGCGGCACCGACGGGGAACGCTGCGCTCTGCGGTGATGCAGCCTGACTGAGTTCAATAAAAAACGCGCCAATGCTGGCACCATGTACAGCATTGTTAAACAGGAAGTCCGGAGACTGGTACGCAATCTCGGCATGCTGTTGCATCGCGCGGGCGATGCGCACCAACCAGTTTTCCGGATGGGCTTCTCTTCCCAGAATGGCGGGCAGGCGGACCGAGAGAACCGAGTCTACTTCGGCAGCTTTTGCGAGACGCTGTTCGGCCTTCAATTTTGCGATTCCATAATCTGATGGAGATTGCACTGCTGTTTCAGCGGAGATCAACCCACCTTTAGGGGTTCCATAGACCGAAGTGCTTGATGCATTAACGATTGCTGAAATATTCGCGTTGCGACACAGATTGATGATGTTGCGTGTGATGCTGTTGTTGATTTCAGCGCCGTGTGCGCTGTCGCCAGATGCCATACGATCAAAGGCAAGGTGAATAATCCTGTATTGAGAGTTCAATGGTGGTGACCAGTCCAGTTCGGGCGCAGAAAGATCAAGATCGACCGGTTTTATCCTCGAAGATAGTCCCTGGCGCGCAAGTATTGTCGTCGCTTTTCTGGAAACTGCAAAAGTATCAATGCCTTTTGCGTCAAGTTCTTTGAGTACATATTTGCCGAGAAACGAGCCGGCACCTGTCAAAATAACGGGTGTGTTCACAATGATAGCCCCGGAATAATGTTTGTTTTCGTGGTGAACTTCATCGTGTTGGGAATGAAAGCGCAATCTTCAAGATCGATGCTTAATAGGTTGGCGTAATATAATAAGACCTGGTTCAATGCGCTATCTTGATCAAAAAAACGTTCTTTCAGTCATGATTTTGTGCGTATTTGGTTTTTTGGAATATTTCTCCGCCGCAGGTAAATTTCCAGAATTTCACTTAACCGGTGAAAGCAGGAAGAGTGATGTTCCTATTTCTTTAAGTTTCATATTGCCCTTTGGTGCAAGGCCACGGCCTATTTTCTGGAGGTCCTGGCTCATTGCCTGCAGGTTTTTGTTGAATTTTCGGACCTGCCAATTGAACATTTTATGGTGTTTTATGTATTGGGGTTTCGGTTCCCAACGATCATTGTTCAACGTTTGCTCCGATGCGGCTTTCTCGATCTGTTCGAACAGGATCTGATTGATCAGTTTCCCGTCTTCCAGATAAAAATGATCGGAGAAATCTTCTGGCCGGGTGAAATATTCACTCACGGAATCCCGTCCTGACTCGACCAGTTTATCGACAACCGAAAACAGCTCGTCTTCCGTATCGATCAGCCGGCCGACGAGGTTCGGAGTATAGATGTCGAAAAACGGATTGCGGAACGGAGCAAAGGATACAGAAGGCTTGTTCAGGAAAGCGGCTTCAATGCCGGTCGTACAGGAATTCTGGATCAGCAGACGGGATGCAAGAATCCAGTCAACGACGGATCCCTCGAAAATGGCTTCCGCATTCGGGACCTTGTTGTTGATTTCCTTTTCCCAGACAGCCTTGTCCTCACCGGGGTGGGGCCGGACGATAATGTTGATCTTCGGATAGCGTTCCGCGAGTTTTGGGATCATGGCCATGAATGCGTCCATGGTCGTTTTCTCGAACTCGTATCGGTCCTGAACCATTTTACGATCCGATTCAATTTCAGGATCGTAAAAGCCGACAGTTTTCATGACCTCTTCGAATTGTTTAGGCCCTCCCCAGTTTGAGTTGGCGTAACCGAAATTTGTGTTGATCAGGATGAAGTTGCCATACTGGTTGCGGAGTTCATCAACACGGCTTTCACGGGCAAGACGGAATCTTGCGCGCAGCAAATCGAAACGCGAGCTTCCCACCATCCGGAACATGTTAACCGCTTCCGGGAATTTCTCGAGCAGAGCCCTTTGATGATTGGGGCCTTGCGTGAAAAAATAACTTATGGCTTCGAAACCATCGGGGTCGATATTTCTTTGCAGGATGGAATGCGAGGCGACCGGTGTGGCTTCCTCGTCACATGCTGTTACCAGGTGCCCGTGCTGCGCGCAGTGTTTCATCCAGTTTGCCTGTACCCGGTTTGCGCCTTTGAAGAGGAAGACACCAGGGGGCATATGTGCTGCATTATTCGTCAATAACCACTGTTGTCCGAAGACAACTTCCCATCCTGCTTCGACGGCATGAAGCGCGAGCAGGAGGCGGGCATCGAGATCGCGTACTGCTTCCTCAATTGGGAGATATAGAATCTTTGAGATTTGCACGATCGTGGCTGTCTTCTATTTGTGGACTTTATCGGAGCCTAGCGAGTAACAGAATCGCCAATTCCGGTAAAGAGCGCCGCACTCACACCATTCTGGTGCGTGGTACAGGTGGAAGCGAGCAAAGGAATTTTGTCTGCGATGCCTTCTCCATCCGATTTTGTCCCTGGGCACTTGTTTTGCTTTGGCCTTGGTTATACCTGCGGCCGCTTGGCGAAGCTGCTTCTGAAGCAGGGGTGGCGTGTTTCGGGAACCACCCGTTCCGAGGAGGGACTTTCTGTCCTCAGGCAGGATGGTATCGGAGCCTGGCTTTTTGGCGGCAATGCCGGGGACATGCTGGATAAGGCGGCTTTTTCTGATGTGACGCATGTCATTGCCTCCATTCCTCCAGGGGAGGAAGGCGACCCTGCCTTGACTAAACAGCCTGACTGGAGATCGTCTGCGCCGTTGCTTCGTTGGGTTGGATATCTCTCCACGCCTGCCGTGTACGGCGATCGGGGCGGCGCTTTCGTGCATGAGGATGACGACCCAAATCCGGGCTCTGCGCGCGGTGCCCGGCGTCTGGCGGCGGAGCGTGCATGGGTTTCCGCTTTCGAGGATACTGACGTCTCTGTTCAGGTATTTCGGCTCTCGGGGATCTATGGTCCCGGCCGGAGCGCCATCGACCAGTTGCGCGGTGGGAAAGCCCGGATCATCGACAAGCCGGGACAGGTCTTCAACCGTATCCATGTCGACGATATCGGGACCATATTGATGGCGTCGATACAGCGGCCGCATCACGGCCGTATCTACAATGTTGCGGATGATGAAGCCTGTCCCAGCGGAGATGTCATCCGCTACGCTGCGGAACTTCTCGACATGGAGCCGCCGGAGCCGATTCCGTTTGACAGTGCGGAGCTGTCTCCGATGGCGCGGTCGTTTTATTCCGAGTGCAAAAGGCTCGATACCGCGCGGATCAAGTCCGAGCTTGGTGTCGAGCTGGCATACCCCACCTACCGGGAAGGGCTGCGCAGTATTCTTGACGATGCGTGAACTGCCGCGTAGAGCGAACGGACAAGTTCGCACGTAAGGAACGCATTGTGCCACGAGCTCCGGTCCATATTGTCGGCTGCGGAGGTCACGCCAAGGTCATCGCCATGATGGTTGAAGCGGGAGACCAGCTCGACATCGTCTCCTTCATTGACAGGGACCCGGCTGAGGGCGCGTCTTTCCTGGGAAGGCCGGTACAGGACGAAGACACGTTCCTCGACGCTCGCTGTGGGGAAGCCGTCATCATCGCTCTCGGTGAAGGTGTGCGCCGCAGGGAGACCGCGGCCCGCTACAAACAGGCCGGTTGCTCCAGCTTTCCAGCCATCGTGGCTCCGTCCGCCGAAGTGGCCGAAGGCGTCTTGATCGGTGAGGGGAGCGTCTTGATGCCTGGGGTAATCGTGAATCCCGGCGCGGAAATCGGTGCCTTTTGTGTTCTGAATACGGGTGCGATCCTGGAGCATGATTGCGCTCTCGGCGATTATGCGGCGCTCGCTCCGGGCGCGACGGTGGGCGGTGATTGCCGGATCGGGGCTGGTGCCTATATCGGCATTGGTGCGGCTGTGTCCCACGGCCGTACGATTGAACCGAATGCTGTTATTGGTGGCGGGTCCTTCCTGGCCTCCGACGCAGGCGCCGACGAATTATGGGGCGGTGTCCCCGCAGTCTTGATCCGCAAGCGCGCACCGGGCGCGACGGTGCTGTGAGGATATATGCAGAATAGTTCGGAAGCGGGCCGGGTCTTCGTCATTGCCGAAGCCGGGGTCAATCACAATGGCGACCTCGCCATGGCGCGCCGTCTGGTGGAAACCGCAGCCGCAGCTGGCGCGGATGCCGTCAAGTTTCAGACCTTCTCGCTGGAGTCCATTGTCGCGGCAACGGCACCCATGGCCGACTACCAGAAAACCAACACCGGAGCCTCGGGTTCCCAGAAGGACATGCTGGCGGATCTTGAGCTGCCGCTGGAAGCCTTTAGCGAGTTGGCCGCATATTCCGCCTCGCTCGGCATCGAATTCATGTCGACGGCGTTTGATCCTGTCAGCCTCGATCATCTGTTGTCCCTGAAGGTGCGCCGCCTGAAAATTCCCTCGGGTGAGATCACCAATCCCGAACTGGTGCGGGCGATCGGCGGGGCCGGGCTGCCGGTGATCATGTCGTCCGGTATGGCCAATCTCGGGGAGATCGAGCAGGCACTCGGCTGGCTGGCTGAGAGTGGCGCCGGCGATATCAGTCTGCTGCATTGCGTCAGCGATTACCCGGCCGATCCGTCGGATGCGAACCTGGCGGCCATGGATACGCTCCGGACGGCTTTCGGGTATCCCGTCGGCTGGTCCGATCATACGCTTGGCGATACCGTGACCATCGCTGCCGTGGCGCGAGGCGCAACGATTATCGAGAAGCACTTCACACTTGATAAGAATCTCCCGGGGCCGGACCACAAGGCATCGCTCGATCCGTCCGAGCTGAAGCGGATGGTCGATAATATCCGGATCACCGAGGCTGCTATCGGCACTGGCCGCAAGCAGCCGACGGAGGCGGAACGCAAGGTGGCACTGGTCGCCCGGCGCAGTATTGCCGCTCGCTCGGATATCGCCGAAGGGGCAGAAATCAGGGCCGCCGACCTGACATATCTGCGGCCGGGGGACGGGATAGCACCGTCGCGTGCGGATATGGTCATCGGCCGTCGCGCCATGCGGGCGATCCCGGCCGGGACACTTTTGAGCCTCGCTGATATCGGCTAACGCAAAAGTGCCTTGCCGGGACCTCCCTTTCGTCCCATCTACCCCCGCATGAAAACACTCACTGATCGCCCGGCGGCGCTGCCGTCAATCCTCAGCGCCGAGGATATGCTGACCGCGCGCGAAATTTCGGACTGGTTGCTGCAGGTCTCCCGCGAGGGGCGCGATCTGGGGCGGCTCTGGGACGAGTTCTGCCGCCGTCTGGCATTGGCCGGCGTGCCGGTGGAGCGCGGTACGGCGATCCTGATGGTGCTGCACGCAATCAAGGAAGGCGTGCTTTGCGAGTGGCGGATGGGGCAGGGCGTCGAGGTCGAGCCATGGCATCACGCACCGGGCAATGCGCTCATCTATCAGGCAAGCCCGCTCCGTCTGGTCCATGAAACCGGAAGCTGGCTGCATCGCGCCATCGACGATGAAAGCGCGGCGGAATTTCCGATCCTGGCCGACCTGAAGGCGCTGGGTTACTCAGACTATATCTGTGTGCCGATCATCTTCGCCAATGGCATGCAGAACGCCCTGACCTTTGCCAGCCGGGAGCCGCAAGGCTTTTCCGAGCGTGATATCGCCCTGCTGCAGCAGATCATGCCGACGGCCAAGATCGTGCTGGAGCTGATGTCCGTTTATCGCAGCATGGACGATGTGCTCGCCATGTATGTCGGGCGGGAGCCCGGCGGCCGGATTCTCGCGGGCGAAGTACGGCGCGGCGTGGTCAACAAGATGGAAGCGGCGATCCTGGTCGCCGATATGCGCGATTTCACGCTGCTGTCCGACCGGCTGGGCGACAAGCAGACGGTTGAGCTGCTGGATGCCTATTACGACTGCATCATCCCGCCGATCCTCGCACATGGCGGCGAGGTACTGAAATTCACCGGCGACGGAATCCTCGCGATCTTCCAGGACGGCTCCGGGATTGGCGAATGCCAGCTTTGCCGGGGCGGCGCGCTTGAGGCGGCGATTGAGGGGCAGGCCTGCCTCGATGCGCTGGATACCGCGCAATGGGGCGCCGATGTCGAGGTCAAGGCGGGTATCGCCCTGCATCATGGCAAGGTGGCTTTCGGCAATGTCGGCTCCGGAGAGCGGCTGGACTTCACGGTGATCGGCAAGGACGTCAACCTTGCCGCCCGGCTCGGTGCCAAGTGCCGCACCCTGCACGAGCCGATCCTGATGTCGAAGACCTTCGCCGACTGCCTGCCGGTCCCGGTGCGTAAACTCGGCGATTTCAGCCTGCGGGGCTTGCCCGGCACGCAGGATGTGTATGTCCCGGCGTGAGGCCGTGTGCCGCGTTATGAAGACGCGGGTTGCTTCCTGACAGGCCTCTTCCTGTAGGATTGCAAAGATGGCCGGTCCCGACACCAGATCGCCGGCGCGTGAAGAGGATCGCCGATTTGTCACCAGCGCCCGTTTTATCGATGCCTGATATCGACACCGACCTGGCTCCTCGGGCGGCGAAGTGACGATGCGTGAGGATACGGAGCGGGGCAGCAAGACGGCTGCCGTTGTCGGCGGTGGTATCACTGGCTGCGCGATCGCCCTCGACCTCACCCGTCTCGGGTTTCAGGTGACACTCTACGAAGCCAAACCACTGCTTGGCGGTATCCTGAGGGATCTTGAGAGCGACGGGCGCTGGTATTTCAACGGCTGCCAGTATCTGCGCACGGAGCAGGTGTGGCACAAGGCTTTGCCCGAGGCACTACAAGGCAATCTCTACAGGTTCGCGCATTATTACGGCTCCTATACCGATCTTGGTTTCGGCCCCGTCTCGCATGAGGATTTCGAGGCGCCCGTTTTCGATGCGCCGCCGGATGGTCTTGCCGATCCTGAGGCCTACCGCGCTTGCACCAGTCTGGCGGACAGGATGCGCTGTTATCCGCCTGCTGTCGGTGACGCCGTGCTTGGATGGCTCAGACATCTCGGGGCCGATCCGGAAGCGATAGATGCGGGGAATGCCTACAACGTCCAGCTCGGCCGCCTCTACCTGCGCGGTGACGATAAAGAGATTGATACTCTGAAGACCGGCTCGCCCGTTGCGGACGATCTGCTGGGTTTGCCGCGCACAACTCGGGGCGAGGGGCGGCCTATCGGAAGTCTGCCAACCGATGGCTACAACGCCTTTTTTGACGTGTTTGAAACCATCCTGACCGGTGCCGGTGTCGATATTCGCACAGGCCAGCCGGTGGTGCCGCGGTTCGAGAATGACACTGCCATTCTAAGGTTGCGTGGAGAGATATTGCGACCGGATCTGATCGTCTGGGCCGCGAACCCGACGCCTGTGATCGCTGCCGCCGGGCTGGGACGCCTCGATGATCCCTTTGTGGATATCACCGTGAGCGCGGGCAGTATCTCCGGCCCCGGGCTTCCCGCCGATCCCCATTATATGCAGGTCTACAGCACCGGCAGCCCGGTCACGCGCATTTTCAGCTATCCGCGCGATGGCGGGCACTCTGTCACGGTGGAACATATGCCGGACGGGCGGAGCCTGCCGGATTTGCAGGCGCATGTGCAGGAGATCTGCCGCTCCTTCTATGGCGATGTCCGGATCGAGATCGCGGTTCAGCAGCCGCAGCGGCGCCATATCTTCTTCTCACCGGCGGACCGTGCGCGGTTCGACGCATTCCGCGACCTCTGCACGACGCGCTATGTCAATTTCATCGACGGCGCGTGGGAGAGCTATGCGCGCGATACGAAGATCAACAGTATCGCATCGACCGTCCGGGCGCGGTTACCGCTGTTGCCGTTCTAGAACTCGATCCCGGCTTAAAACTCAATCCCCGCCTGGGCCTTGAATCCCTGACGGAACGGATGCTTGATCTGGGTCATCTCAGTCACGAGATGGGCCGCCTCGATCAACTCTTCCTTGGCGTTCCGGCCGGTGACGATGACATGCAGGTCCGGGCGCTTGTTCTTCAGGGTCTCGACCACTTCCTCAAGCGGCAGGTAATCGTAGCGCAGGACGATATTCAGCTCGTCCATCAGAACCATGTCGATTTCGGGGTCCGCCATCAGCTCTTTTGCCTGCTCCCAGGCAGCGCGGGCCGCGGCGATGTCGCGGTTCAGGTCCTGGGTGTCCCAGGTGAAACCCTCGCCCATGGTGCGGATAGAGATCTGATCCGCGAAGGCTTCCAGCACCTTGCGCTCGCCGGTCTCCCACTTGCCTTTGACGAACTGCACGACGCCGACATTCATGTCATGGCCGAGGGCCCGGCAGACCATGCCGAAGGCGGCGGTGCTCTTGCCCTTGCCTTTGCCGGTATGGACGATCAGCAATCCGCCGGTCTCGGTCTTGGTGGCCATGATCTTGTTCCGGGCGGCCTTCTTCTTCGCCATCTTCTCGGCGTGGCGGGCGGCCTTTTCCGGATCGATTCCAGCTTCCGGCTCTGTGCCGGTCTCGATATTCTCGTCGCTCATCAGCTCTCTCCCTCTTGCCGTCCATCATGACGCCCGGCGACCCGCATGGGTCAACCGGCAAGCGCCGTCAATTCCTCATGCGCCGCGTTCCGGCGCGGACGCCACAGCCCGCGATCCAGCGCTTCCCTGAGCTTCGCCGCCATTTCCTTCAGCGCAGCCGGATTATGCCGCTCCAGGAAGGTGCGCACCTCGTCATCGCCGAGATAGGCATCGAACACGGCATCGAAATGGTGATCGCCGACGCAATGCGCGGTGGCGGCGAAGGCGAACATGTAATCGACGGTCGCGGCCATCTCGAAGGCGCCTTTGTAGCCGTGCCGCATGACGCCCGCGATCCATTTCGGATTGACCACCCGGGCCCGCACGACCCGCGCGACTTCCTCTTCCAGCGACCGGATGCGCGGATGCTCTGGCCGGGAATGGTCGTTGTGATAGACCGTCGGCTGCGCACCGGAAAGATGCCGGATCGCGGCGGTGATGCCGCCCTCGAACTGGTAGTAATCGTCGCTGTCGAGCAGGTCGTGCTCGCGGTTGTCCTGATTGTGCAGCACCAGCTCCACATCTTTCAGACGCGACTCGAACAGCGCGTGCGCGGCCTCGCCTTCAGCGCCCTGCCCATAGGCATAGCCGCCCCAGGCAACATAGGCGTTTGCGAGGTCTTCCTCGTTTTCCCAGAGCTGCTCGTCGATCATTGCCTGCAGGCCCGCGCCATAGGCGCCGGGCTTGGAGCCGAAAACGCGATAACCCGCCTGCTTCTCCGCCGCCTCGCGACTGGCGCCCGCATTCTCAAACGC